>JACQFU010000057.1 GCA_016199905.1 Candidatus Wallbacteria bacterium | reverse complement strand
GCAGGTTGTCCATGATGTTAGCCGACAGCGACAACGCAATCGCGGAGTGCTTGCTGATTTCGGTGCGGCGCATGCCGCCCATGATGAAGGTGGCGACGGGGATCACCACGGCTGCCAGGATCGCCGTGGCGATGAGGATTTCGATGAGCGTGATGCCTCGTTGCCCGGGCTTCGTCATCGGTTCCAAACTCCTATAGCAGGTCCACGGCCAGGCTCGACAGCGGGCTTCGCTCGCTCTCCACCAGGGTCACCTGGCCGAAGATCGGCTGCCCCTTGAAGCGCTCGACCAGAAAGGCGAGCCCATTCGAGCTGGCATCCAGGTAGGGGTTGTCGATCTGGTAAGGGTCGCCCGTGAGGACGATCTTGGTGCCCTCGCCCGCCCGCGTGATGATAGTCTTCACCTCGTGGGGCGTGAGGTTCTGCGCTTCGTCGATGATCAGGTACTGGTTGGGGATCGAACGGCCGCGGATGTAGGTGAGCGCCTCCAGCTCGATCTTCTTGCTGTCCATCAGGAAGCGCAGTTGCTCGTCGGCCTTCAGTTCGCCCTCCAGGTAGCCCGTGAAGATGTACTCCAGGTTGTCGAAGATGGGCTGCATCCAGTGCGTGAGCTTCTCGTCCTTGGTGCCGGGCAGGTAGCCGATATCGCGCCCGAGAGGCATGATGGGACGACTGACGAGCATCCGGCGGAAGGTGCGTTCGTCGATGGTCTTGTGCAGGCCCGAGGCGAGTGCGAGCAGCGTCTTGCCGGTTCCGGCCTGACCGACGAGCGTCACCAGGTTGACGCTATTGTCCTGCAGGACTTCCAGGGCGAAGAGCTGCTGGGGATTCAGCGGCTCGATGCCCCAGGGGCCGACGCCATCGGCGCTGATGCGTTGCAGCTTCTCGACGCGCGGATCGAAGCGAGCCAGGACGCAGTCGCCCAGCTCGCCCTGGCGATCCAGGATGGCGAACTCGTTGGCGTAGAAACGCGACTCCGGACGCGGGGCGACGGCGCCTTCCCTGCGGATGGTGGTCAGCTCCTCGGACGTGGCCTGGTACTCGCGCCAGCCGCGGTACAGCTCTTCGATGTTGACCTTGTTGGTCTCGAAGTCCTCGCTGTAGACACCCAAGGCGTCGGCCTTCACGCGAGCGTTGAGGTCCTTCGTGACGAACGTGACGTTGGGATTGGTCCGCTGCTCCTGGAAGGCGACCATCAGGATGCGGTTGTCGCGATTGCTCTCGTCGAGGCCTCCGGGGAAGCGCTGGTCCTTCTCTTGCACGACCTGGATAACGCCGCCGCTCTGCAGCGTGACGCCCTCGTGGAGACTGCCCTAGCCGCGGAGCGAGTCGAGGTAGCGCGCGACGGCGCGAGCGTGGCGGCCCTTCTCGTCGGAGAAACCTTTGAAGCCGTCGAGCTCCTCGATGACGGTCAGGGGGATGATGACCTTGTGCTCGCGGAAGGCGAACAGGGCCTGGCTGTTGTGCAGCAGAACGCTCGTGTCCAGTACGAACGTCTTCAGCCCTTTTCGTTCCTTCTTGGGCGGCTTGGTGGCTTTGGGAAGAGGTTCCTGGTTCTCCATCGTGGGGGCGCTCTGCCCGATCCCGAGTGCTCCGTAAGCCGGATTCTGTATCGGGCGCGGGGCCCGATCGATGCCCATCTCTCTTGGCCTCGGATTACTCCGGGGCTCGTGCGACCTACCCGGGGGATTGGCGAGCCGCCTCATCTCCCCCCTACATGGTCTTGCTCCAGAAGGGGTTTACCGAGCCGGCCCGGTCGCCCGGACCGCTGGTGGGCTCTTACCCCACCGTTTCACCATCGCCTCCGGTTGCCCGGATCGGCAGTCTGCTCTCTGTTGCACTTTCCGTTGGATCGCTCCACCTGGGCGTTACCCAGCTTCTTGCTCTTCGGAGTCCGGACTTTCCTCAGCCCGCGCCAAACGCGGACCGCGGGCACCTCGAGCGCTCGGGACCGAGCATCGCGCGACTGTTGATGACCTCCAGCGCATGTGACTGTACCACTGCGGTTAGACGTTTGCAAAGAGCGGCTGGCAGGCCTGCTCCTGCAGCCGTGGGCAAGCAATCGCCGCCGCGGCCTAGCGACCGGGCTCCCCCCATCCTCCTTGCCTTCACGGTCTCAGGACTTCGTGAACGACGGGGCCCGGGTCACGGCGGGCGGGTTCGACTCGGAAGGCCGACTCCAGCGCGCGGATTGCGGCGTCGCAGCGGGCCCGGACGGCGTACTGCAGCCTCACCAGAGGCTCGCCCTTCGCGACGGCGTCGCCGAGGCGCTTGTCGACGAAGATACCGACGGAGTGGTCGATCGTGGACTCCTTGGTCTCCCGGCCTGCGCCTAGCAGCATCGCTGCGTGGCCGACGGCCAGGCAGTCGATGGCGGTGACGAAGCCCGACGCGTGGCAGGGGAAGACCTCTTCGTGGGGCGCGCGCGGCATTTGCTCGAGGGCCTCCTCGCTGCCGCCCTGTGCGGCGATGAACTCGACGAATTTCTTGTAGGCGGCCCCGGAGGAGAGCTTCTCTTTGAGCGTGGCGCGCGCGGCTTCCCGGCTTGCGGCGATGCCGCCCATCAGGAGGTGCTCGGTGCAGATGGCGAGCGCTAGTTCCTCGAGGTCGTCGGGGCCCTTGCCGCGCAGACAGTCGATGGCTTCGCGTACCTCGATGGCGTTGCCGACGGCGTGGCCCAACGGGCGGTCCATGTCGGTGAGGAGGGCGGCGGTTCGGAGTCCCATGCCGCTGCCGATTTCGACCATCGAGCGCGCGAGCTGCCGGCCTTCGTCGAGGGTCTGCATGAAAGCGCCCTTGCCGAACTTGACGTCCAGGACGAGCACGTCGTTGAGGACGGCGAGCTTCTTCGACATGATGGAGGCGGCGATGAGGGGGATGCTGTCGACGGTGCCGGTGGCATCGCGCATGGCGTAGAGCGTCTTGTCGGCGGGAACCAGATCGCCGCTCTGGCCGATGACTGCGATGCCGTGATTGTTGACTTGGTCGATGAACTCTCTCTGGGACAAGTCGACGCGCACGCCCGGGATGGACTCCATCTTGTCGAGAGTGCCGCCGGTGTGGCCCAGGCCGCGGCCGGACATCTTCGCGACTTTGAGGCCGCAGGCAGCGGCGAGCGGACCGGCGACGAGGGTGGTCTTGTCGCCGACACCGCCCGTGGAGTGCTTGTCGACCTTGAGGCCGCGGATGCCCTCCAGGCGTACGATCTGGCCCGAGTCGCGCATGGCGCGCGTGAGGTCGACGGTCTCTTCGGCGTCCATGCCGCGAAAGCAGACGGCCATCAGGAAGGCCGAGATCTGGTAATCGGGTATGGAGCCGTTCACAGTGCCGGCGACGAGGAATTCGATCTCCTCGCGTGAGAGCTTGTGACCGGCCTTCTTCTGGAGTATCAGATCGACGGTTCGCATCGAGTACCTCCGCTGGGGGAGACGGCCCCCTCCCGCCGAGCAGTATACGAGGTGGGGGCGGGCAGGGGGAGAGGGGAAGGATGGCGGGGCTTGAGACTGGAGATCTTGGACCGGGAGACTTGAGATTCTGACGGAGAGACAGACGGGGGACCGGAGACAGGAGGGCTGTCTATCCGGCGCGACTTGTGGGCTCGAGGAGCAAGGTCTAGCGTCCCGAATCGTCGAATCGATTTCGTGGGCCGGCCGCTACTTGGCAGGCTTTGCCGGAACGGTGGGAGCCGTCGAGGGAGGCGTGGCAGGTTGCGCGGCGCGAGGACTGGCTGCGGGCCCGGGGGCGGAAGGCAGGGCGGCAGGGACGGGCGTGGCGAGTGTCGCGGCGGGCTCGACGTGGGTAGAGGCCGGCGCGGCGGGCGCGGCAGACGGGGCCGCCGGCACGGATGGCGCTGGCGCGGTCCGCGCATGTGGAGCGAATGGCTCCGGTGACGTCAACGGATCCGGAGGAGCCACATGGTGCTTTGGTTGGTGGCCGGGAAACGGCCGGAGCTTCGGCTGGGGCGCCGCAGGCTCCGGGGCGGGACTTGCGGTATCGCCGGGCTGAGCGGCCGGCTCGGCTGGAGACGCGGCGGCAGCTGGGACTGCGGGGCCGGGCGGCGGCGATACCCCCGGCGATGCGGCCGGGAGCGCTGCCGGTGCGGCCGGGACCGGGGACAGGCGCCTCACGCGGTGCTTTCCGAATGGCGGCGCGGCGACGGGTGGCGCGGGTGGCGCGGGTGGCGACACGGCCGGAGACACGGCCGGAGACACGGCCGGCGATTGCGCCGGTTGCTCGGCCGGCTGCGCGGCGGCCGGCTGCGTGGCGGCGGCCGGCTGCGAGGGGACAGCGGGCTGAACGGGCGGCGCTGCGGGCGCAACCGGCGCCGCCTTCGCTTTGCGCTTCCTTCCTCCGAAGAGGCTCTTCAGACCTCCGACGACGGCGTCTTGCGCCGTAGGCGGCTGCGCGGGTGCGGCCACCGGCGCGGATTCGGGAATCGCAGCCGGCTCGGGGAGCGCGGCTCCGGAAGGCGGCTCGGCGGCCGCTTGCGGCCCGTGGTACTTCACGTCGTCGAAGCCGTTCTGGGTCGAGAACGGGATCTGCTTGCTCGTGTCGAGCTGGGCGTTGACGATCTCCAGCCGGTGCTCGGCATCGGCGACCAGCAGGTGGAACTGCCCGGCCGCCAGACCCTGACCCAGGTCGATCGCAAGCGTTCCGTCGATCCCGCCGGGGCCGCCCTCGGAAGCAACCGGGCCATTCATCCTTCCCCGATCGATCTTGAAGTCGTAGCGGACGTTGCCGAAGACGTGCTCCTGCATCGCGAAGTCCAACATCGCCCCGTACTTGTCGGTGGCCGCACCGGCCTCCTGGCCCAGCTGGCCCATGACCGTGTGTTTGCCGAACAGCGCTCCGGCCGCGGCGGTCCACTTGCCGAGCTTCTGCGCCTTCCGGACGTTCTTGAAGGCGGGCACGAACTTGCCCAGCTCTCGCCCATTGACGACGAGCTGGCGGACGCGAGCCGAACCCTGTCCACCCGCGCCGGCCATGCCCGCCCCGGCCGCGAGCTGGAACTCCGCGCCGGAATCGACGCGCCCGGAGAAGGCGCCCGGCATGTTCCTCATGTCGGCCATCAGCGCACCGAAATCGGCGTCCTTCAACTCCGTCCTGCACCCGACGGCCTCGCCGCCGCCGCCTTTGAGACTGCCCGTCATCTTGCCGCCGTAGAATGTCGAGGAGAAGGGATTCACTTCGAAGCTGCCCGGGCGGGCCGCAACCCGGGCGCTGACAGCCTCGAGCGCCAGCCGTGAAACCCGGCCGCCGGCGCCCCCGGACATGATGGACAGGGACGGGAAAGTAGCCGTCCCGCGGAAGGCCGGCGCCGATCGATCGCCGGTCAGCTCACCCTGCAACTGACCAGTACCGTCGAGCTGACTGCCCTCCGCCGTGCCCAGGAGGGCGGGCAGGTCGCCGAGATTCAGCGTGCCTGAAAGCCGGGCGCCGCGAAAGGCGGCTCTGCCCATCGGGTCCTCGACCGTGCCGTCGACGGTGAATTCGGACTTCCCGAGTCCAAATCGAGCCCGGGCGGCGACCAGCTTCGATCCCGACCAGCCGAGCCGGCCGCCTCGACCCACCAGCGGCGCGGCCATCGAGGGAACACGGATGGCGACGCCGCTCAACTCGATCGTCGCCGCGCTTTCGGGCTGCGCCAACGGGCCTCGCACTTTGGCCTCGAAGCTCGCCTCGCCGCCGAGCGCGACGGGCAGCTCCGGTATCAGGCTCGCCAGCGGGGCCAGCTCCATCCGCTCCGCACGCGCGTCCAGGTCGATCGACGGAGGCTCGGCAAGGGGAGAAACGCTGCCCGTGAGCGTGAGCCTCCCTCGCGCCACTGCTCTGGACCCTGAGGAGCCACCGAGTCCAAATGCAACCACCAGGCCGTCCGTAGCGATGCGATCGCCCTCCGGGACGATGCGCCCCTTTTCCAGCTCGAACTCGATCCTGTTGCCCGCCTGCTCGAAACTGCCCTTCAGGCCGGTAGCGTCGAGCGAGCCCGAGAGCACGGTCTTGCCGGCGCGGGCGTCCATCCGCAGGTCGACGGCGACGCTTCCCGAGAGGTGATAGGGCTCTGCCCGCTTGCGCTGTTCGGGCGGAAGGGTGGCGATCGCCTTCTCCACGGGGAGCGCCGGAATGCGCGCCCTGGCCGTGATGTCGGGCTTGGCGCCCTGCAGGTTCGTGGCCTTGAAGACGACCTCCGCCGGCGTCCCGGAAATCTCGAACGCCAGGTTCTCGGACACCACCTGCTCCTCCGTGAAGCGCACCTTGCCCGAGGAGACCGCGGCCGCCAGCGACGTGCCGCCGAGGGGCAGGCGCGCCGTCACGCCCTGGGGAACCAACTCCCCCTGCAGGCGGTAGACGCCGTCGGCTCCGCTGGCGTCGGCCGAGAGTGTGACCTTACCCTTCGGCTGGTAGGCGGCGGCCTTCTCGCGAATCGCCGGCGGCGCCAGCGCCAGCATTGCCGCCAGGTCCGTTGGAGGCGCGCGCAAGCGCGCCGTCCAGCGTCGCGAGGTCGTGTAGTCCTCGACGGCCGCGCTGACGTCGACGGCTTGTCCCCCGACCTCGATCGCAAGCCCCTCGGTGGACGCGCGCTGTGGCGTGATCTTCAGGCTTCCTGCCTTGATGGACACCGGTACGGATGCGCCACCGGCAGCGAGCATCCAAACGAAGTCCTTTGGCACGATCTCCCCCTCGACCACCGGGGTCGTTGGGGTGCCGCCGACCTTGACGTGACCGCTGACACTGCCCCTGGCGCCGGCCGGGACGTTACCGAACCCCGAGGCGGCCAGCTTCTCCAGGTCGGCATTGGGGATGTCCAGCTCCAAGCTCAGTTGGCGAGCCCCGCGCAGGTCGGTCACCTTTCCTGAAGCCGAAAAGGGGATGCCGCCGAGCAGGTTGCCCGAGAGCTTCGAGACCTCGAGCGTGTCGGGACCCAGCTTGAGCTCGCCGGCCAGGGCCGTTACGGGCGTTCCACCCGGTAGCGCGAGCTCGCCGCCGGAGAAGGACGCGGAGGCTTCGATTTTCTCGAGCGTCTTTGCGGAGGTCAGGGCAAAGCGGGCCTCCAGCGGCAGCTTGCGGATCAGCACGGGCAGCCCGGAGGCGCCGGGCACCGTGGCCAGCAGCGCGCCCAGGTCGACGGCGCTCGTGCGTCCGTCGAGCGCGATTCGCTGGCCGCCGTCCTCGAAGGTTCCCATGACGCCAATCGTTCCCCCGAACGCGTTGCACTGGAGCGCGAAGTCTCCCGCGCCCCCGGGGACGGGCAGCTTCACGTTACAAGCGAGGTCCGTCAGAGCCATGTTCGGCCGTGCAGGAGTCGTTTCATCCACCAGCACAATTTGCCCGCCCGTGACGGCCACTCGTCGAACTGCCGGCTCTTCGGATCCGCCGGTTTGGAACGCCGGTTTTGCGGCCGGGGCCCCGCTTGAGGAGGCTGCGGCCGAGCCCGCGGCGCCAGGCGTGGTCCGCCCGGTGAGCTCCGTCAGGTCGACAGTGCCGTCGGCCCTTCTGGGTATCCGGATCTCCGGTCCGATGAGCGTGAGCGTGTCGAGCGCAAACTTCCCGGAGAAAAGGGCGTCGAGAGCCAGGCTGACGCGAACCTTGTCGAGCCGGACCTGAGGCGTTCCCGGGGAGCCGCTGTCGAGCTTGAAGTTCGAGATCTGGACGGTGAGCGGGCCGACGACCGAGATAGCGCCGAAGGTGAAGCTCCGGCCGCCCTTCTTCCGCGCCTCGTCCGCCAGTTCGCGCACGGCTTTTCCGTCCTCGACGAGAGCCTTGAGTTTGTAGATGCCGAAGCCGGCGGCCGCGACCAGCAACGCGGCGAGAACGCCGACGACGATCAGAATCTTACGGAGCATGGGAAGTAGACCTCCTCCGGAGTCGGGAGACCGGTAGCAGTCTTTGTGTATCGACGGGTCCCCCGGATACGCTCCATCGTAGGAGGGTAAGCATGGCCAGTCAACGAAGCGAGCCGGTTGTACACTGTCGCCGGCGTCCCGTAGGAACCTCCTCGGGAACGAAGGAGGCGAGCGGATGGGAGAGAGTCGAGTGTGGGTGCCGGCCGCAGCGGGGCTTCTGCTGGGGATGTGCGGAGTCTGGGCGGCGGCCCCGGTGCCGGCCGGGACCGATCCCAACGAGGCGCTGAAGGACCTGATGGCCGGGAACCAACGGTATGTAGAGGCCAGGCGGGCCTATCCGCACCAGGACGCCGAGCTGCGCGCGCGCCTGGCCAAGGGGCAGCATCCCATCGCGGTGATCCTGGGTTGCGCCGACTCCCGCGTGCCGCCGGAACTGGTCTTCGACGAGGGGCTGGGCGACCTGTTCACCGTCAGGCTGGCCGGCGAGCTTCCCGACGATCTGTCTTTAGGCAGCATCGAATACGCCGTCGAACACCTGGGCACGAGGCTGATCGTGGTCCTGGGACACCAGAAGTGCGGTGCGGTCGACGCGGCGATGCATAGCCCCAGCGCGCCCGGGCACATTCAAGCGCTGCTGGCCGCGATCCAGCCGGCGATCCAAGGTGCGTCGGAGGCCGGGCACGACGCTTTGGACGCGGCCGTTCGGGCCAACGTCCGGCACGTCGTGGCCGCGCTCGAGGGCGACGCTCCGATTCTCGCCGAGGCCGTGAAATCGGGCCACGTTCGAATCGTCGGCGCCGAATACGAACTGGAATCGGGGAAAATCGAGCTTCTCTCCAGGCCCTAGGGTGCTACGCCCGGCCGAGCCGGAAGGCAAAGAGCCCGGTTTCCCGGGCTCCGATTCGAACGAGAGTTTTGGCGCTTCAGGCTACGAGGTACTCTCTGAGCACCTCGGCCTTGGGGTGGGCTCGCAGTTTCTCGATGGAGCGCTTGATGAGCTGGCGGGCGCCTTCGCGGCTGATCTTGAGCTGGCGGCCGAGAGCGGCGTAGTTCATCTCTTCGCCGCCGGTGAGGCCGAAGAAGAGTTTCACGCCCTCCTTCTCGCGCTCCGAGAGCACGTCCAGCATCGCCAGAAGCGAGGCCTGCAGGGTCTTGTGCTGGATGGACTTCTCGACCATGCTGGGCACGCTGGCCAGGTGCCCGACCGAGGAGCTGCGTCCGGCCTCGACGTCGTTGGTCGTGGCGGCCCAGGCAGTCGTCGATGTTGAGGTACTCGGGGATGAGGTTCATCGTCTCCTGAACCGACTGAGGCGTCGTCTTCATCGAGGTCGCCAGCTCCTCGACGGTGGGACGCCGGTGGAGCTGGTTCTGCAGTTGCTGCGACTCTCGGTTCAGGTTGTAGAGTTGGAGGACCTTTCGAATCGGGATGCTGATGGCGCCCTTGGTGTGCTGGATCAAGTAGATGGAGATGCGCTGCTTGATCCACCAACTGGCGTAGCTCGAAAAGCGGATACCGAAGGTGGGGTTGAACTTGCGGGCGGCCTTGAGCAACCCGATGTTGCCCTCGTTGATGAGGTCCAGCAACGACGTGTTCTGCCGCCGGTAGTTCCGGGCGATACGGATGACGAGGTAGAGATTCGACAGGACGAGGCGGTGCACCGCCTCGTCGCTGCCCTTGGCCACTTCCTGGGCCAACTGGATCTCGTCCTCCCGGGTGAGCCTGGGGTAGCTGACTGCGACCTTGGCGTAGCTGGCAAGGTGGGCTTCGGAAGCTCCACCTCGCGCGCTCGAGACTCTTGCTGCTTGCATGCGGCGTCCGGCTCCTTTTGCTGCGGCTGTGGGGTTGTCGGGCCGGCTGGCCAAGCCGTTCGACGGTCCCCGTTGTTCGACTGGCGGCATCGGAAGCACAAGGCTTGCCATCCGCCCGAGAACACGGGAACTGCGCATCCAGAGCCGTGTTTTGTCACGGCCCCCCCGCCTGGTGGCCGGACCGGGCGTTGCGATTCACAACGGGGGGCGCCGCGGCGGGAAGACACCGCGCTTTGGAGCGGGTTTTCGTGGAGCGGCGCCGTTGCGTTTCACAACACGTTGCCGAGGCTCCGCTTCCCTGCTACCATTCTGGCCTCGCATGAGCGCATCGAGCACGTCCTTGCGGGAAGATGTGGTGCCCCGATACCGGTGGCGGCCGGTTCCTGCCCGGGCCTACGAGATCTGGTACGGAAAGCTGGTCTATTCGCACGGCGAAGGCAAGTGCGGGTTCTGGTTCCGATACGAGTTGCTGACTCGGCCCCGGGGTGAGTCCCCTCGGGCCGATGTCTGGGCTATTCATTTCGACGCGATCGACCCGTCTGGCAACTGGCACGCGCATGAATCATTCGATATCGAGCGCATACGCGTATCGCCGGACGTCCTGGCCGTCGCGTTGGAGCGCGACACGTACCTGGCCTGGGACGCCGTGGGGGGCTGCGTTCGGGCCGTAGGAGAGGTGAAGCGTGGGACCGGCCGGGTGCGCTGGGACCTACGGTTCCCGCCCCGGGGGCCGTCCTTCCGCTACGTGAGCCCCTCGTTGCTGGCGCAGCTCTTCGCAGCCTCCAACGCGGCCACGCCCTTCGAGGACGTTCGCTATGACGGTAGCCTCACGCTGGACGGCGAGCAGGCGGCTGGCGGCCACGAGCGCCGCGAGCTGCGGAACTGCGCGGGCATGCTGGGCCACATCTGGGGCAGCCGCCAGGCCGATGGCTGGTGCTGGCTTCACGCCAACGATTTCGTGGGCGCCGACGGACGTCCCGCGCGGGCGGCTCTCGAAGCGCTCACACTGGCGCGCGGGGACAACTCCAGTGCCGCCACCACCGTGTTCTTGAGGCTCGACGACGAGGTCTACGAAGCCAACGGTCCACTGGACTTGCTCCACGGCAACAAGGGGCTGGTGAGTCGCGGCGGCTACCGTGTCGAGTCCGCTGCCGGCGGGGCCCATCTGGAGGCCTACGCCAGCGTCGATGCCGGGCGCACGCAGACGTTCGAGCTGCCCGACACCGGCGCAAGCCGGCTCACCAACACGAGCAGCCTCCTGGCCGAGCTCGAATTGGTGATTCGCCGCCCGCGCGACGCGGCACCCGTGCGGCTGGTCTGCCGTTCGGGCGCGGCGCTGGAAAGAGTCGAGCGGCTCTAGGATCGTGATGGCCCCTACCTTGCGGCGAACGCGCCGCCACCCGCATGATGGAACCAGGCGCTCGACGCGAACCAAGGGGGATAAGAAAGTGATCGGACTCAAGGACCTAGCACCCACCGCCAAGCCACATCTGGAGTCGCTGCATCCTTACAGTCCAGGGAAGCCGGCCGGCGAGGTGGAGCGAGAGCTGGGTTTGACTGGCGTGCTCAAGCTCGCCAGCAACGAGAACGCCTTGGGGATGTCGCCGCGGGCCCGCGTCGCGCTCGAGTCGGCGATCGAGGACGTGTCGATCTATCCGGACACAGCCAGCCGTGAGCTGGTCGCCGAGATAGCGCGCAGGAACGGAGTGCGTCCCGAGTGCGTCATGGCCGGCAACGGCGCCGTGGAGCTGATCTATTACCTGACGCAGTGCTTTCTGGCGCCCGGCAACGAAATGGTCACCTCCGAGACGAGCTTCTCGGCCTACGGCATCGCCAGCCGCATTCAGGATGCAGTGGTACGGATGGCACCCCTGTCGCGT
>JACQFU010000438.1 GCA_016199905.1 Candidatus Wallbacteria bacterium | reverse complement strand
TGGTCGGCGAGCTCAATCGCATCGCAAGCCACCTCATCGCCTTCGGCACCTACGGCCTCGACCTGGGCGCCTTCACCCCCTTCTTTTACGCGCTGGACGAGCGAGAGAAGATCCTCGACCTCTTCGAGATGGTCTGCGGCGCGCGCCTGACCTACAGCTACTTCCGCATCGGAGGAGTCGCCGCCGATTTGCCGGAAGGCTGGGTCGCGCGCTGCCACGAGTTCATCGACTTCTTCCGCAAGCGCATCGACGAGTTCAACGAGCTGCTCAGCTACAACTACATCTTCATCAAACGCACGGCCAACATCGGAATCATCCCCGCCGACATGGCCGTCGACTACGGCTGCACCGGCCCGGTGCTGCGCGGCAGCGGCGTCAGGCGGGACACCCGCGTCGACGAACCGTACAGCCTCTATCCGCGCTTCCGGTTCCACATCCCCATCGGCCAGGGCGAGAAGGGCTCCGTCGGCGACTGCTGGGACCGATACATGGTCCGGATCCGCGAGATGGAACAGTCGTGCGACATCATCAAGCAGGCCCTCAAGTCGATACCCGAGAAGGGCGACATGCGCGCGAAGGTCCCCAAGGCGTTCAAGCCGCCCAAGGGCGAGTGCTACGTCCGCTCGGAGAGTTCCAAGGGCGAGCTGGGTTTCTACCTCATCAGCGACGGCACCGATCGACCCTACCGCGTGAAGGCCCGGTCGCCCAGCCTCTCCAACCTCTGCGTCCTGCCGGCCATCGCCGACGGGATGATGATCGCCGACCTGGTCGCCACCCTCGGAAGCCTCGACATCGTCATGGGCGAGATCGACCGCTGAGCCTTCTCCTCGCAAAGGCCCCCCTCAAGGAGTCAGTAGATGAACCAGTCCTTCGGAGTCCGGCACCTCCTGCAGCACGTCTGGATTCATGTCCCGTCCTCGCAAGTGATGTCCCACGACCTGCTGGGGTTCCTCCTGATGCTGGTTGCCGGGGTCCTGCTGCTCACCTTCGTGCTGGTGTACGGGATGGTCGCCGTCTGGGCCGAGCGCAAGGTCGCGGGCCATATCCAGGACCGCCTCGGCCCGATGCGAGTCGGCTGGCACGGCTGGCTGCAGTCGCTCGCCGACGGGGTGAAGTTGATGATGAAGGAAGACATCATCCCCACGAAGGCGGACAAGCCGCTCTTCGTGCTGGCGCCGCCGCTGGTCTTCCTCGCCGCCTTCACGGCCTTCGCCGTGCTCCCCTTCAGCTCGCGGGTCCAACTGGCCGAACTGAACGTCGGGATCCTCTACATCACCGCCATTTCGAGCCTGGGCGTCGTCGGCGTCATCATGGCCGGCTGGGCCTCCAACTCCAAATGGCCGCTCTACGGGGCGATGCGCTCTGCGGCCCTCGTCGTTAGCTACGGCGTCCCGCTGGGGCTCTCGATCCTGCCCGTGCTGATGGTTTCCGGCAGCCTCGCCCTGCAGGACATCGTCGCCAGCCAAAGCGGCGGCATCCTGGGCTGGAATGTCTTCCGCATCTGGCCCTTCATGCCGATGGCCTTCCTCGTCTTCTTCATCTCGAGCTTGGCCGAGACCAACCGCGTTCCCTTCGACGTGGCCGAGGCCGAGTCCGAACTGGTGGGCGGCTACCACACGGAGTACAGCGGCATCAACTTCAGCCTCTTCTTCATCGCCGAGTACTCCGCGATGTTCCTCTCCTGCGGCGTGGCGGCGACGCTGTTCCTGGGAGGCTACCTGCCTCCCGGTTTTCGAGGCCTGGGGCTCTGGGGCATCCCGCGGCTTCTCGCCTGGCTCGCGGTCATCCTCTTCCTCATCTGGCGTTTCCAGACCTTCATCGAGCGCAAGCAGACCAGCGAGGCGATCTTCTTCTTCTTCGTCCTCACGCTGGTGGGCCTGCTCTTGTGGAGGCGCTTCCCCCACCTCTTCTGGTTCCTGGCGAAGACCTCGTTGCTTCTGCTCGTGATGCTGTGGCTTCGGTGGACCCTGCCGCGGCTGCGCATCGACCAGATGATGCACATGTGCTGGAAGGTCCTGACGCCGCTGGCGTTCATCAACCTCCTGGGCACCGCCCTCTGGTGGATGTGGACCTTCCCCTCCGGGGGTTGAGACAGCCCGCCGTTCACGGCTGCCAGGTCATATCGAAAGACCCGGCGCCCATCACGCTCGAAGGGGAATCCTCCCGGTAGTTGGGGTCCACCACGATGTAGTCGGGCTTGCGCCAGTCGTGGCCGACCAGCAGTTTCAGCGCCGCCGGCGTGTTTCCCGTGACTGCGACCGCGTAGCGATCGGGCCGGCGCGGGTTGGGCGCCACCACCTGGATGCCGATGACCTTGCCCTCGAAGCGGCTCTTGCCGACCTGCACGCCCGCTGTGGTGACGCGCACGGCCACGCTGGAGAGCAGTTCCGGCAGCCGCTTGCTCGAGGCCGGCGTCGCAAAGAGGATCAGGTTCCGCGCGGATTCGTCGCCGGTCGTGACCTTCGACTCCGCCCGCGCCTCCGCCTGCCCGTTGAAGCGCTGCTCCCAGATCCGGGCGCTCTCGCGCGCCGCGCTCTCACATTGGGCCGCGTCGGGCCCGGTGTCGCCGTAGACGAAGAGGAACGGAGAAACGAAAGCTTGTTCGATGGGACCTTCGACAGCCGGAGACTTTCGGGGCGACGTCGCCGGCACCATCGGGCCCGCCGCCCACTTCGAGCCCTCCTGGTGAAGTCGGACCCAACCGTCGGGCCCGACCGGCGCCTGGACCTGTCCGGCATCGATACCCACCTCGACGTTGCTGCCTGTCTTCGAAGACGTGCCCTCCACCGAGAGACTGAGCGCCGTGGTGTTCTCCACCTCGACTTTGAAAAGCCCCTCGGAAGATCGTTCGGCCTGGATCGACGCGGGGAAGCCGACGGCACGCACGGCATCGATCCGCGTCCACCAGGCTGAGTTTCGACTCAGCCGCGTGGTCAGGAACGTGAGCTTGCCGCCGGTGTCCACGGGCGGGGCCGCATCGAGGAATGCCATCATCGGCTCCCAGAAAGACGCCAGGGCTCCGGCGCCAGCCGCCAGCTCCGTTATCTGGTAGCGCGCCTTCTCGTCCTTGAGCGATCTGGCCAGCTTCGTCGCCTGCTCCTTCAACTGGGCGTTGCCGGACTGGTAGGCGAGGTAAAGGGCCATCCGCGTGGCGTTTCGCGTGTGCGCCAGCGCGCTCCTGGAATCGAGCACGCCCGCCAGCCACTGCACCGGCTCCTTGCGCCACTCGTGGGTCCAGGCCGCGACCTGGTCGGGCTCGGCGTTCACAGCGCCCACGCCGCGGAACAGATCGGGCCGTTGCAGGGCCAGCTCCAGCGCGGCAGTGCCGCCCGCCTCGACGCCCGCGATGCCGATACGGCTCGCGTCGACGGCGTTCAGTTCCCGCACATCGGCGATCGCCTCCTCGACATCGAGCGCGGCCGGTCCTCGGTAAATCGCCTCCAGACCGCGCCCGTGGGGCGCCAGCACGATGGTCCCGCGCTTCTCGGCCACGGCCGCCAGGTCCGTCTGCTCGAAACAGGCGCTCTCGTCCTCGTTCCGGTCCGACAGCACGACCAGTAACGGCTTGGGCGCGCCGGCGGCCCCGCCCTTGGGAACATACAGACTATAAGGTTGCAGCGACCCGTCCAGCTTCGAGCGATACGCGCACCGCAGCAGCCCGGTCCTCCCCTCATACGCAGGATGGCCCGCCTCCAGTTGCGCGACAGCCTTCTCCAGATCGTCGAGATCGGCCAGCACCCGGGCAGCCAGCATCGACGTCGGAAGGCGTGCGCCCAGGTTCGCCTCCACGTCCGCGGCCAGCCGCTGCGCTCGCGCCAGACTGCGCCCCGCCGGCGCGGACCACCGCCTGGCCGGCCAGGCCTCGAGCCGCTTGCGCAGCGCGGTCAACTTCGCCTGGGCGGCTGGCACGTCGAGCGCGACCAGCGACAGGTGGGCCGCCGGTTTGCCGCCCAGCACGACCTCCAGCCGATGCAGGCCCGCGGGCAGCGAAAGCCCCTTCAACCGGAACAATGTCCGGTTCGCCTCCAGCGTCAGGTCGCCGGCGAAGACCGGCGCCCCGTCCAGCGTCACTTGCACGGCGGACAGAGGCCCCGCATCTGCCCGGTGGAAGCTGACGTGGACCTCGGGGTCCTGGCCGGGCAGGACGACGTCCTTGCCGGCGGCGAGCCGGGCCATGATCGTTCCGAGCGCGGGCGGCCCCAACACCAGCACTAGCGGCCGCCCTGCGGCTCCGGCCGGCACGAACTCGCTGTCCTTGACGACATCCGAGATGCGATCGCGCAGCCGGAAACGGAAGGGCAGTCCGGCCTCGGCCGCCGGCAGCGCGCCGGAAAGCGTCAGCCAGGGGACCTTCAGTTCGTAGGCCACCTCGTTCTTCTCCTCGGCGCGCTGAACGGCCACCTCGGACCCCTCCGGACCATGCCGGCGATGGTAGAGGTTGCGCTCCAATTCGCCGGCCTTGAACCGTTTGTAGATCGGCCGGTTGCCGCGCGAGGACGACAGGAACAGCTCCGCGTTGCCGACGGTCAGGATCGCCGCGTCGGTGGACGTGGTGTCGGACTGGCTAGTGGACACGAGAGACCCGTCGGATACGAATACTCCGACATAGAGATCGTCGGGGTCCCAGCCCAGGAACAGGCGCGACTTGCCCAGCTCCACCACGGGGGGAATCTTGAGGTCCGACAGCTCTCCGTCGATGGCGGGACTGGGGGTCAAGTATGGGACCACCAGCGTGAAGGCCGAAGCAGTCGTGGCGGCCGCGGCCGGCGCCGCCTTCTCCAACCGGATGCCCGCGCCGCCCGCCGGAGGCGCCGCCTGGACTCGGAGGCCGAGCAGCAGAAAAACGGCCAGGATCGCCCCTGCGCAGCGCTGCTCTCTCATGCTTGCCGTCTATGTAGTGACCGGGCCCTGGTCATGTCAAGTAGAGCGGGAAAAGGTGTCGGCTGCCTGTCCCTGTTTTCCGGGCTCCACTGTGTTATCCTGGGCGTCCTACCTTCAGAATGGAGGTTGCTCTTTCCATGTCAGCCAAGCTTCCCGGCGTGCGCGTGCGTTTCGCACCATCGCCCACCGGCGCGCTCCATCTCGGAGGGGCCCGCACGGCCCTCTTCAACTTCCTCTTCGCACGGCATCACGGCGGCAAGTTCATCGTGCGGATCGAGGACACCGACCGCGCCCGCTCCACCAAGGAGTCGGAGCGCGAGATCTTCGAGATGATGGAGTGGATGGGGATGCGCTCCGACGAGCCGGTCCGGCGGCAGACGGAGCGGATGGAGCGCTACGGCGCCGTGGCCACCGAGCTGCTCGCCGCCGGCGCCGCTTACCGGTGCTACTGCTCGGCCGAGACCATCGACGCCGACCGCGCTCGGGCCGAGGCCGCCGGCGGTGGGTATCGCTACCCGGCCACTTGCCGGGAGCTCACCGGCGAGCCCGCAGGCCGCCCCTTCGTCATCCGCCTGAAGGTGCCGCCCGGGCTGACGATCCGGATCCACGACCTGGTGCGCGGCGACGTCGCGGTCGGCTCCGCCGAGGTGGACGACTGGATACTGGTCCGCTCGGAGGGAACGCCGACCTACAACTTCACGGTCGTGGTCGACGACACCGACATGGGAATCACGCACGTGATCCGCGGCGAGGACCACCTGGCCAACACACCCAAGCAGATCCTGCTCTACCAGGCGATGGGCAAGCCGCTTCCGGCCTTCGCCCACGTTTCGATGATCCTGGGGGCCGACAAGACAAAGCTCTCCAAGCGCCACGGTGCCACCTCGGTGAAGCAGTTCCGCGACCAGGGATTGCTGGCCTCCGCGCTGCTCAACTACCTGGCGCGCCTGGGTTGGTCGCACGGCGATCAGGAGATCTTCACCGTCGCCGAGATGTGCGAGCACTTCGACCTGGGAGAGGTGAACCCGTCGGCGGCGGTCTTCAACCCGGAGAAGCTGCTCTGGGTCGACGCGCAGCACCTCAAGGCGCTGGGCGACGACGAGCTGCTGGGCGAAGCGGCCGGATATGCGCGCTACCTGGGCAGACCGGAGGCGGCGCTGCTGGCCGACGCGCCCTACGCCCGCAAGGCGCTGGCCAGCCTCAAGACCCGCGCGCGGACCCTGGCCGAGCTGCTCGATCAGGCGCGGCCCTACCTGAGCGCCGAGGTCGTCTTCGAGGACGGGCTGCTGGAGACGGTCTCGACGCCGGAAAAGGCGCGCCTGCTGGACGAGATGACCAGCTGGCTTGCGGCCCGGGCGGACTTCTCGGCGGCCGCTCTGGAGCAGGACTTCCGCGGCTGGTGCGAGCAGAAAGCAATCAAGCTGGGCGAAGCGGCGCAGCCGTTGCGCGTCGCGCTGACGGGCCGCAAGGTGAGCCCTCCCATCTTCCAGGTCATCGAGGTCCTGGGCAAAGAGCGAACCATCGATCGCCTCGCCTCGGTCTCGCGAGCGCGGGGCAAATGACGTCACTTCCACTTCCGACTCCCGATCCATCATGAGCGACACGAGCAAGAAGGCACCCCCTCCGGCCGGCGGCGCGGAGGCCGGTCCATCCTCCGGACAGAAACCATCCGGCGACTTCATTCGCACCATTGTCGGCGAAGACTTGAAGAGCGGCAAGAACGGCCAGCGCGTCGCGACCCGCTTCCCGCCCGAGCCCAACGGCTACCTGCACATCGGCCACGCCAAGTCGATCTGCCTCAACTTCGGCATCGCCCGCGATTTCCCCGGCGGCACCTGCAACCTGCGCTTCGACGACACCAACCCCGCCAAGGAAGAGGTCGAGTACGTCGAGTCGATCCAGGAGGACGTGCGCTGGTTGGGCTTCGACTGGGAAGGCCGCCTCTTCTACGCGTCGGACTACTTCCAGCACCTCCACGACTACGCCCTGGAGCTCATCCGCAAGGGCAAGGCGTACGTCTGCGACCTGACCGCCGACCAGATCCGCGAGCACCGCGGCACGCTCACCGAAGCGGGCAAGAACAGCCCCTTCCGCGACCGCCCCGTCGAGGAGAGCCTGGACCTGTTCCGCAGGATGCGGGCCGGAGAGTTCGAGGAGGGCTCGCGCGTGCTGAGGGCCAAGATCGACATGGCCTCTCCCAACATCTGCATGCGCGATCCCGCGATGTACCGCATCAAGAAGGCGCCGCACCACCGCACGGGCGACGCCTGGTGCATCTACCCGATGTACGACTTCGCGCACTGCATCTCGGACATGCTCGAGGGAATCACGCATTCCATCTGCACGCTGGAGTTCGCAAACAACCGCGAGTTGTATGATTGGTTCCTGGACAACCTCGACATTCCGTGCCACCCGCGCCAGTACGAGTTCGCCCGGCTGAACCTGAACTACACGGTCCTCTCCAAACGCCGGCTGCTGGAGCTGGTGCGGGACAAACACGTCAGCGGCTGGGACGACCCGCGGATGCCGACCCTCCGCGGGATGCGCCGCCGCGGCTACACGGCCGAAGCGATCCGCGCGTTCTGCGATGCGGTGGGCGTGGCGCGCGCCGACAGCGTGGTCGACATCGGCATGCTCGAGCATGCCATCCGCGACGACCTCAACCGGCACGCCCCGCGAGCGATGGCCGTGCTGCGACCCCTGCG
>JACQFU010000447.1 GCA_016199905.1 Candidatus Wallbacteria bacterium | reverse complement strand
GGGATTGGGCCGCTGTTCCCGATGCAGGTGGTGCAGCCGTAGCCGACGCCGTGGAATCGGAGCGCTTCCAGGTAAGGGAGCAGGCCGGCCGCGCGCAGGTAGTCGGTGACGACCTTGGAGCCCGGGGCGAGGCTGGTCTTGACCCAGGGCTTGGTCTGTAGGCCGCGCTGGACGGCGTTGCGGGCGAGCAGGCCGGCGGCCATGAGGACGGAGGGGTTGGAGGTGTTGGTGCAGCTGGTGATGGCGGCGATGACGACGCTGCCGTGACCCACGTCGTAGCTCACTGAGTTGGCCGTAACCGTGACCTTGGCACTCGACGGGTCCGCCGGAGCCTTCGAGGCCTCCGGCTTCTTCTTGGCGTCCAGGAACTGCTGCAGGTTCTTCCTGTAGTCGGACTTGGAGGAGGAGAGCGGGACCCGGTCCTGGGGCCTGCGGGGTCCGGCGAGACTGGGCACCACGGTGGCCAGGTCTAGTTTCAAGACGTCGGTGAAGACCGGCTCCGGCGAGGCGTCGGTACGGAAGAGGCCCTGCTCCTTGGTGTAGGCCTCGACCAGGTCGACTTGCTCTTTCTCGCGGCCGCTGAAGCGCAGGAACGAGAGGGTCTCGGAGTCGATGGGGAAGAAGCCGACGGTGGCGCCGTACTCGGGGGCCATGTTGGCCAGGGTGGCGCGGTCGGGCAGCGACAGGCTGGAGACGCCCGGACCGAAGAACTCGACAAAACGGCCGACGACACCTTTTGCCCGCAGCATCTGCGTGGCGGTGAGGACCAGGTCGGTGGCGGTGGCGCCTGGGGGCAACTCGCCGTCGAGTCGGAAGCCGATGACGTCCGGGATCAGCATCGGCATCGGCTGGCCCAGCAAGACCGCCTCGGCCTCGATGCCGCCGACGCCCCATCCGACGACGCCCAGGCCGTTGATCATCGTGGTGTGGGAGTCGGTGCCGACGAGGGTGTCGGGGTAAGCCAGCCTCTTCCTGCCGGCCTTCTCGACGAAAACGGCGCACGCCAGATACTCCAGGTTGACCTGGTGGACGATACCCGTGTCGGGCGGCACGACGCGGAAGTCGGCGAAGGCCTTCTGGCCCCATCGCAGGAAAACGTATCGCTCGCGGTTCCGTTCCATCTCGAGGCGGGCGTTCTCGGCGAAGGCGCCGGAGCTGCCGAAGGCGTCGATCTGGACCGAGTGGTCGATGACGAGGTCGGCCGGACGCAGCGGATTGATGAGATTCGGCTCGCCGCCCATCTGGGCGATGGCGTCTCGCATGGCGGCCAGGTCCACGACGGCGGGAACGCCCGTGAAGTCCTGCAGCAGCACGCGAGCCGGCATGAAGGAGATCTCGCGTTCGGCGACGTGGCCGTTCCAGCCGGCCAGCACTTTCACGTCGTTGGGGGAGACGGAGGGCCCGCCTTGGTGGCGCAGCAGGTTCTCGAGCAGCACCCGCAACGACACGGGAAGCCGGTGGACGTTCTTCAGGCCCTGCGCGGCCAGCTTGGGCAGCGAGAAGTAGTCGTACGTCTTGCCCATGAGCTTGAACTGGCTTCGAGTCTGGAAGTGGTCGGGACTGTTCTTCAACATGAGAGTCGCTCCTTGGAGACGCCGGTCGGACAGGACGGACCGGGGCAGTCTAACATTCGGCCCGAGGCGTCGATCCCACTCGCTACTGGCCACTGGCTGCTGGTATAGTTCGCGCGGAACATGGGCGACTTGGGCGACTTCGAGAGTCTCGAGCAGGCGCTGGCCAGTCCGCAGCCCGACGACCGTCAGCGGGCGGTGGTGGGGCTGGTGGAGACCGCCGATTTGCGGGCGCTTCCGCTGCTGGAGCGAGCGGCGAAGGCGGACCCCAACACGAAGGTGCGCTTCTACGCCAAGCGCGGCATCCTGCTATTGAGGCAGCGGGCGTCACCGGAGTCGGGGGCGGCTGGCGCGGGCGGCGACGGCAAGCAGGCGGCGCGGAGACTCCCGGACTTGCGGGTGCTGGTCTCTCGGTGGCGCACGCTCTCGGTGGGGGACCGCATTCGGGCCATCCAGCACCTGATCGCGCTGGGCAACGCGCAGCTGTTGCCGTTCTACACGGCACTCCTGAAGCTCGAGAAGGAACCCTTCGTACGCTCGAAGCTGGCCGTCGCTCTCGGCATCCTGGGCGAACCGGCCGGGTTGCCCGTGCTCAAGGGGCTGCTGACCGATCCCGATGCGCGGGTACGTTCCAACGCGGCGGAGGCCATCGGCTACGTGGGCGGGGAGGCGGCGCTGCAGTTGCTCTTCGCGGCGCTCGTGGCGCAGGAGACTCCGCGGCTCGTGCAGAACGTGCAGCGATTTCTGGACCGCGGCAACGAGCCGCTGTTCGCGCAGTACCTCGATAAAGTGCTCGCCTCCGACCGGGCGCCGGTGCGGGAGGCCGCAGTGCGGGCGATCGCGGTTCTGGGCCGCGAACGGTTGCTGGACGTCCTGGGCGCGTCGGCGCGCAAGGGTCCGGGGCCGGCGGCAGAGCACGCGCGCGCGGCGCTGGAGCGGCTCGCAGCCGCGGGGAACCGGCGCGCGCGGGCGCTCCTCGACCGGCTTTCGGCCGGCCCCGACAACGCGGACGACGCCGGCGAGCCCGGGTCGGGGCAGTCGGGGCTCGTCATCCGAGTCGCCGGAGCAAGCGAGTCCGAACGGATCGAGAAACTCACGGCCGTCATCGCCTCCGGAGATCGGCAGATGCTGCCGCACCTTGCGGCGTGGCTACGCGCAGAAAAGAGCGGAAAGGTCCGCTCGCTCCTGGTTCGCGGGATCGCGGGTTTGGCGGGCGACCGCGCCGTGAAGACGCTCCTCGGACTGCTGGACGATCCCGATCCGCGCGTGCGAGCCGACGCCATCGAATCGCTCTACCCTTTTGCCACCGATCCGGAGGTGGCCCGGCTGGTGCCGAAGAAGCTCGCCGACCCCACGGGACGCGTGCGGGCCAACGCGCTCGTGCTGCTGGGCCGGATTCCCGGCACCGACCTGCAGAAGCCCCTGGGAGAGCTGGCCAACAGCCCCGACCCGGAGGACCGGCTGCGGGCGATCTACGTCGTCAGCGACGTCGAGCGCGACGACGCCACCCTGCTGGTGGCGCCGCTGTTGGCCGACGAGGACCCGAAGGTCCGCGCGCGCGCCGCCGAGACCCTGCACATGCTCGCCGAACGCGGCAACACCACGGCGATGAAGCTCCTGGCAGGCTCGGCCCCGGCCCCGGCGCCGCCCATCCAGATCGATCCCGAGGAGGAAGAGTCGGCTCCCGCCGCCGCCCCGCCGCCGTCTCCCGTAGCGGGTCCGCCCAGGGCTGCCGTCCCGCGGCCCGCCCCGGTCGCCCGCCGCCCGAGCGGCGCGCTTCGCGCCGACCCCGGCAGCGACGAGGTCATCGAGCAGGATCGCCTCCTCTACATGCTGGAGAGCGAAGACGAGAAGGAGCGTGTCGAGGCGCTGCGCATTCTCGAGGAGATCGGGGATGAAAAAGCCCTGGGACCCGTGCAGAAGCTGACCAGCGATCGCTCCGAGGAAGTTCGCCAACACGCGGCCTGGACGTTCCGCGCTCTGAAGGAGCGCCACGGGGCCGAGGGCGCCGAGCCGATCCCGGATGCGGGCGAGGACGAGGTCGAGCGGCTGCGACTGCGCCTCTGCCACCGCGAAGCGAAGATCCGGCACCAGGCCCTCAGGGAGATCGGGCCGGCCCACCGCGAGCTTGCCGAGTTCCTGCTGGACCGCATCCCTCTGGAGACGGACTCCCACGTGAAGGCGTCGATGGTGCTCGTGGCGGGGATGCTCGCCGCGCCGCGCGACGCCCACCGGCTAGTGGCGTGCCTCAAGGACGAGGACGCGCGCGTGCGGGCCAACGCCATCGAGGCGCTGGAGTATGCGGGCGACGTCAACGCGATGCGCGTCATCGCGCCGTACGTGACCGACCTGGCCCCGCGCATTCGCGCCAACGCCGCCAAGGCCCTCAAGAACTACGACCGTACCAAGGTGCTGGCCGTGCTCACGAACATGACGCGCTCGAAAGACGGCTGGCAGCGAGCCGCCGCCGTCGGCGCTCTCGACGAGCTGGGCGGCCCCGACATCCTGAAGCCGCTCTACGAACTCCTGGAGTCGGAAGAGAATCTGTATCTCAGCGTCATCGCTTTGGCCGCCGTCTGCCGGGTCAAGGACCCGGGCCGCAAACCGGCGCTGGCCAAGCTCGAGGCCGCCGCAACCGACGAGAAAAAGAAGGACTGGATCGGTCGCGCGGTGGCCGCCCTCGACGGAAGCGAGTTCAAGATGGACCTGGTCGGCGCGGAGGGGCATGCCGGAAGACTCAAACCCTCCGTCGAGGAGCTGATGGCCTCGCTCTCCCCGAAGCGCACCTCGGGCGTCGTTGCGGTCGCCGACGACGAAAAGTCCCTCGAGCGCCAGAAGCTGGCCCGCATGGCTGCCCACCTGCGCGACGACCTCTACGCCCGAGATTCGAAAGTGCGCCAGGAAGCCGCGATCAAGCTGGCGCGCGTGGAACACCCCGCCGCCATCCGCGCCCT
>JACQFU010000437.1 GCA_016199905.1 Candidatus Wallbacteria bacterium | reverse complement strand
TCCTCGAAGCCGCGACTGCTCCTCGAATCGGCGCCGGACGAACTCGATCATCCGGTGACGCATCAGCTGGTGGGCCTCCCACAGCTCGTCGTCGGGCAGCTCGGAGAGGCCGGCCCACGCCTCTCGCGAGCCCAGCGCCGTGTGCCAGTCCTTGCCGATGTAGCGCTCGTAGAGCCGGAACATCGTCGGCGCCAACCAGGACTGCACGTGAACCCCGTTCGTCACGTGCCCGATCGGCACCTCCCGCTCGCGCCGGTCGGACCAGAGCCGGTTCCACATCTTGCGGCTCACGTGCCCGTGCAACGCCGACACCCCGTTGGCGTGGCGCGAGAGCTTCAGCGCCAGCACCGTCATCGTGAAAAGCTCCCGCGGGTCGTTGGCGTTGACCCGTCCCAGCGACAGAAGCTGCTCGGGCGAAAGGCCCAGCCGCACGGCAAGCCAGCCGAGGCTCTCCCAGAGAAGCTCGGGGCCAAACCGATCGTGTCCGGCCTCCACCGGCGTGTGGGTCGTGAAGACCGTGTGCAGTGCCGCATCGCGCATAGCCGACTCGAAGTCGACGCCGTTCTCCTCCACCAGCCGGCGCACCCACTCCAGCGGCGCAAAGGCGCTATGACCCTCGTTGAGGTGCAGCACCCCCGGCTGGATGCCGAGCTTGCGCAACGCTTGCATCCCGCCGAAGCCCAGGATCAGCTCCTGGCGGATGCGCATGCGGCTGTCGCCGCCGTAGAGGCGCGTTGTGAGCTGGCGGTCCTCCGGATCGTTCTCGGCAACGTCGGCGTCCAGCAACAGCAGCGTCGCCCGGCCCACGGCGGCCTTCCAGACTGCGGCCTTCAGCGGACGGGGCGTCGTCGGAACCTCTACGAGGACCGGCTCGCCGTCGGCGTCCGTGGCGCGCTGGATCGGCAGCAGATCCAGGTTCGTGTCCTTGTATTCCTCGCGTTGCCAGCCCTTTGCGTCCAGCCGCTGGCGGAAGTACCCCTGCGCATACAGCAATCCGATGCCGACGAGCGGCACGCCCAGGTCCGAGGCGGTCTTCAGGTGATCGCCGGCCAGCACGCCGAGGCCGCCCGAGTAGATGGGCAGCGACTCGTGAAGGCCGAACTCGGCCGAAAAATAGGCGACGGGATGCACCAGGAGCGTGCCCGCGTGAGTGCTCCCCCAGGTCGCCTCGTTCTTCAACAGCTCGTCGAGACGGCGCACCGCATAGTTGATGCGGCCCTCCAGGTCCAGCTCCTTGGCCCGCTGATCGATATCCTCGGGGGAGAGCGCCGTGAGGAACGCCTCCGGATTGTGATTGGTCTGGCGCCAAACGGCCGGATCGAGCGAGCGAAACAGCTCGATGACTTCGGGGTGCCAGGTCCACCAGAGGTTGTTGGCCAGGTGACGCAGCTTCTCGTGAAAGGACTGAAATCGGTCCACGTGATTCCTCCCATCGGCGGCGCCGCTCAGGCGGCCCGCTCGTGCGGGGCTTTTATTACCATGGAAAGGCAAACGACGCGGAGATCCCGTGGTTCGGGTGCTCCGCGCCGAAAGTGCCGGGGTTTCGCTCCCGACGGCGTGGCCTCAGTTGCGCAGGCCGCTGTCGATCAGGTCGACCGTCGTCGGAGGCGGCGTCGCGGCGAACGTGTCGAAAGCGCTGTCTTGCATCCACCAGCGGTCGCGCTGCCCGTCGCGCACGAATCGGGGCGCCTGCACCGGCGAGGTGAGTGCGTCGAGCTGCCGCTCCGAAACGTATCCCGGGTCCACCAGGGGAGTGTCGAAGGTGAGATTGGTGGGGATGTTCATCGGGCTCTGCCTCCTGCCAGCCTCGTTTTCGAGGCCGGAGTCGCCATCGGGTCTGGGGAATTCGGGCACGCAATTCTGATCCCGAGGGCCTGGTTTGTCAAGCCCTCCGAACGCCGAATCTGACACCGAGCCGATGGCGTCATAACTGCATGGCCGCCATCAAGGGGCGAAGTGTGCCCCGGGAGGTTCCCGGTGTTTCCCAAGCAGATTCGCGCAACGGCCTTCCTCGTGACGCTCGCAGCACTCGCCGTGACGGCCGCCGGCTGCGGCGGAGACGGAGCGGGGCCGGTTCCGGAGCCCACCCCCGGAAGCGCGCCCCCCAGCGGGTCGACTCCACGCACATTCTCAGTGCGAACCGTGTCGGGCCAGGCGACCAAGGGTCCCTTCCTCCCCGGGTCCACGGCTCGCGCCTTCCGTATCGAGAACGGCATCCGCGGCGCCACGCTGGGTCCGGCGGCGCGAGTCCAGGCCGGCGGGGCCTTCAGCATCAGCATCACAGACACGGCATTCACAGGCGATGCGCTGGTAGAGGCCCAGGGCACCTTCGTCGACGAGGCCACGGGCGTCACGCTCGACACCGCGGCCACTCCGCTCCGCGGAATCGCCTTCAGTCTCAACATTGGCGCCAGCCCAGCCAACGTCCAGGTCACCCCCCTGACCGAGATCGCCGTTACCTTGGCCATCGCCCGTGGCGGCCTGACCGCCGCAAATCTGCGACAGGCCCTGGCGGACGTCGGCGCGAAGTTCGAAATCGCCAACCCGGGCGTCACGGCGCCCTCCCAGCCGGGAAGGGCGACGCGCAGCAGCACCAGCGAGCCGGACCGCTACGGGCTCCTTCTGGCGGGTCTCAGCGGCGAGGCGCTCAACAAGGGGCTGCCGGTGCTGACCTTGGTCGCAGCCATGGACGCTGACGCCTCCGACGGCCGCTTCGACGGCACGCTCGGCGGTCAGCCGATCCTCCTGACCAACGGGAGCGGCCAGACCCAGATCTATAGCGCCGCCTCGCTGACGAGTGAGCTTTCCTCCGGCATCGATCGTTTCCTGGCCTCGCCCGGAAACTCGACCGGTCTTGGCCCCAGCGACCCGCTGGCGACCACCGTGAAGAATCCGCTGTCCAACCCCAATAGCCCGCCCCGCGCGTTTGCCAGTGTCTCGCCGTCCCTGGTGCTGACCGGCGATCCCGTCCGGCTCGACGGCCGCGGTTCGAGCGACCCGGACGGCACCGGCCTCTCCTACCGCTGGTCGGCGACGCTCGACGGAATCCCAACACCGGTCTTCGGCCAACTCGGTCCCGAAGCGATCGTGACAGCCACCGATCCGGGGACCTATGCCGTGACGCTCGTGGTCTTCGATACCGGCGGCCTGGCTGGGTTGGCGACGGGGCAGTTCGTGGTACGCGCGCGGCCGCCCGACCCGGTTCCGGCTGCGCTTTCCCCGGGCACGGCCACTTCCCCACAGACGCTCGTGCTGGCTGGAAACGCCTTCGTCTTGACCGTGCCCGTCACCAATACGGGCGGCACCGATGCGCGGGCGGCAGCCGCCTCGCTCTCGTTCGACGATCCCCGGGTCTCGGCGACGGCGAGAACCGACAATCCGTCTGTGATCCGTACCGGGGCGACTGCCAGCTTCGTCTTCGACGTGCGGACCACGACCCAGACTCCGATCGGTTCGCTCACCGCCACGCTCCGGATGCAGGCCAAAGACGCTCGGACACAACGCGTCTTCTCGCTGGCCCGCGTCGTGACGTTGCCCGTGACCGTCCAGTTGCCTCCGCCTGCGCCGGCCCTCGGTTTCGCCAACCTGACGGCGCCCTCACGCTCGCTCAACGCCGGCGAGCGCACGACCCTTTCGGTCGACGTGGTAAACGACGGCCCCGGCGCGGTCACTGCGACTGTCACGGACGCACGAATCGCCTTCGACACGCCCGAGATCGTTGGCGGCCTGAATCCGGAGAGCGCGCGGGAAGTGCCGCCGGGAGGCAGGGCGACTCTCAGCTTCACGGTCGCGGTCGGCCCGCTGGCGCCGATCGGGGCCGATACCTACCGGATCTCCGTCTCTGCAATCGGCTCGCTCAGCCGGCTGCCACTCACGGCAACGCCCGCCTTGCAGTCGGCCTTGCCCGTCACGACGGGTGCGCGGCTCCGCGTCACGACGCTGACCGCAGTCCCCAGCCGGGTCACGAGCGGCGCCTTCATCGACGTGGCCGGCTCGGTCACCAACGAGGGCAGCGTTGCCGCATTGATCGCCCGGGTGCAGCTGAGGATCGGGGCCCAGCTGCGTGCGCCCGGCTCGCTGACGCTCGGCGGGGTGCCCGTCACTCCGCCTCTGGTCATGTCGCCCGGAGGCCCTCCGCTCGCCTTCGTGCTGCGCGTCGATTCCAGGACGCTGCCCGTCGACCTGTCGTTGGGCGTCGAAGCGGTCATCGGGGCCTCCGACTCCAACGACGGCCAGCCAGTCCCGGTCATCCAGCCCTCCCCGCCGCCCGTCGTCCTGGTTCAGACACCCGCGGTCCTCCGCATCGATAGCTTCGTGCCCACTCCGAAGCTGGTTTCTCAGGGCCAGCGAGTGCGACTGTCCTTGATCGTCGGCAACGGAGGTTCGGCTTCGACGACCGGCGCGCGCATCGACCTGACCTTCAAGCAACCGGGCGGGGCCGACGTGTCCACCGCCTTCACCACGAGCCCTGTCGGTCTGCAGCAGACGGTCATCCCGGGAAATACGCGCCTGCTCTACGAGTTCGACGTGGTGGTACCCGCGACGGCCTCGACGCTAGGTCCCGTGACGGTTTCGGCGGTGCTGAGGGGGCACGACGCCAACTCCGGAGTGGCGCTCGCCGCCGGGCCGGCGACCCTGGCCTGGACGGTTCAGACGCCCGCGGACGTGGCCTTCGGATCGCTCGTCCTGCAACCGTTGATCTCGCAGGGCCAGACCGCCCGGGCCACCTTCACGGTCAGCAATCTGGGGCAGGCGACGGCCCGGGTGGTGACCATAGGACTTGTGTTCCAGACTCCCGACGGCTTGTCGGCCGTGGCGAAGCCGAATCCCATTTCCATCCCCGGACTATCGACCGTGACCTTCGCTTTCGACCTGGTCTCGGTAGCCAACACGAACCCGGGCACGCGCACGGCCTTGACCACGATCACCGTCCAGGACGTCAACAGCGGCGCGCTCCCCGCTGTGCGGAACTTCGCCAGCCGCCAGTTCACTATTCAGATCCCCCCCCGCCTGACTATCGTGAGCGTGCAGGGCGACCGGGGCGCGAACCTGGGGCAGAGGAACAATCCGATCACAATGATCGTCCGCAACGACGGCCAGGCGACGGCTCAGATCAACGTGGCGACGATCCTGGCCGCTCAGACCGGATTCAACGAGCGGCTCGTCCCCCTGTCACAGCTTCCCCTGCTGCTCCCCGGCGGCACGGCGCGCACCCTGAACTACCGGGCGGACGTGCCGGCGACGGCCGTGCCGGGCCAGGTGAATCTGAGTGGCCAGCTCGTTTTCTTCGACGTCAACACTTCCATCTCCGCGGTCCTGAACAACCCCTCAGCCGGATTCCTGCTGGTGCAGCGCGAGGCGGGGCTCGTCAACGGCGACATTACCGTGGTGATACCCCAGGCGATCGACCGCGGTGGATCGGCCGCCCGGCTCAGGCTGCAAGTCCACGACGGAACGGCCCAATCGGCGTCGGTACAGATCACGACCGCGACGATCTCCTTCTCCATCCGCGGGAACAGCGTGTCGCCGCAGTACTCGGTCGCCTTCCCCGCCGACCTGCTCACGCGGCCGGTCCCCGGCGGAACGACAGGCAGCTTCGACTTCGACGTCACGGCCTTCGTCACGGCCACGAAGTTCGAGCAGGTGATCGTCACGGCGGCGGTCACGGTTCAGGATGTCAACGACCTGACGCAGACGTCCTCCTCGGGAGCCAGCTCGTTCTTCGTGCGCGAGGCGGCCTCCGAGGTCCGCGGGCAGCAGGACTTCTTGAGCGGCCAGCCCAATCGAGGCGGCCAGCCGAGCGCGCTGACGATGAACCTGCCCGAGGCAGTCGCCACCGACGGCCAGCACCTGGCCGTGAGCGATACGGCCAACAACCGGGTGCTGCTGTTCTCGACGCTGCTGACCACCGACACGGCCGCGCGAGTGTTCCTGGGACAGCCCTCCCCTTTCAGCAACACGCCGCAACCGATCTCCTCGGACTCTCTGAGGGCGCCGTCGGGATTGGCGTTTGCCAACCCCAGGCTGCTGGTCGCCGATCGCGGGAGCAACCGGGTGCTCGTCTACAACGATACCGGGTTGCTGTTTGCGGGCCAGAAGAGCGCCAACTTCGTGCTGGGTCAGACGGTCTTTTCGGCGGGCAACGCCAACCGCACCACCGTGCCGAACACGCCGCCGGACCTCACGACACTCAACGGACCCAGTGACGTCGCCGTGTCCGGTTCGGCCGTCATCGTCGCGGACACGAACAACAACCGGGTGCTCCTCTACAACAACTTCGGTTCGCTCACGAACGGGGAAGCCGCCTCCGTGGTCCTCGGCCAGGCGAGCATTTCGGGATTCCTGCCAAACCGGGGCTTCCCCTCCCCCGGCCTCAACACGATGAACTTCCCGGTGTCGGTGACCGTGGCGGGCACGCGCCTGTTCGTGGCCGACCGAGAGAACCACCGTGTGCTGGTCTGGCGGAACTTGAACGCTATCCTCGCGGGAGGCCAGATAGGCCCGTCGGCCGATTTCGCATTGGGGCAGGCCAGCGGCAGCGGCGGTCAGCCCGATCGCGGCATTGGCTCGACGAACATGGGCGGCTTCAACCGCCCCTCTTCCGTTCGCGTCGGAGGCACGCGGCTCTATGTCTCGGATTCGTTCAACAACCGGATTGTCGTCTACTCCAACCAAGCTCTGGCCAATGCCGACGGCGCGCTTCCCGACGAGCTGCTGGGGCAGGCGCTCTTCACGGACAACTCGTTGGTTGGACCGACGTCCGCTCGCGACGCCTTCTCGTTGCTCTCCCCCTACCAGGGCGCTGCGCTGAGCGCGACCACTTATGCGGTCGCCGACCAACTCAACAACCGCGTGCTGACGATCCCGCTGCCGTGAAGACCGGCCCTCGTTTCCGGACCCTCGGTTATACTGACGCGCGATGAACTTCTACCTGATTCCCGGGGACAACGAGGCGCCGCTGGCGAGGCTTGCAATTTCTGGCGATGGCTCCAGTGCACTGGCGGGGACGGGGGCTGGGACGATCCTGCGCTACGAAATGGACGGCAATCCGCCGGAGGAGCTGGCGCGGCCGCGGCCCGCACAGGCGATCGCGGGCCTGGCGTTCGCAGGAGCGGGGCTCGAGGCCCTGGCGCTGGCGATGACCTCGCCGACCGCGGGCGACATCCTGCGCATCCACGAGACGGGTGGAGTCGAGCTGCTGTACGCCGACGCCCCCTTCCGCTTCGGCGGCCTCGCTATGAGCGCGGACGGATCGTTTGGCCTCATGTCGGGCGGAGGGCAGCTGCTGCGCTACTTCCCTGAGCAGAGGAGCTATCTGCCCGTGGAAACGCCCGCCGACCTGCTGTTGGCTGGAATCGCGTTCGCCGGAGAGACAGCGGAAGCGATCGTCGTCGGCGGGGGACAGTCCGGCGGCTTCGTGGCGGCCTACGAGCCGCGGCCTGAAACGGGAAGGCTCCGGCTTCTTCCCTCACCCGCCCTGCCCGCGCTCGAGACGGTGGCGTCCGACGCGGCCGGACGGGGCTTCCTGGCCGGCGGACAGCCCGGCACGCTCGCCTGGATCGCCAAGGGCGAGCCGGTGAGGACCGTTCCGGGCCCGCCGCATTGCACGGTGCACGGCATTGCTTTCCACCCAGCCGAGTCGTGGGCCCTGGTCGCCACCGGCCCGGCCGCGGGCGCCGAGAAGGGTGCCCAGCTCTTCAGGTTCGACGGGAAGTCGCTCAACCTGTCGCCGCTTTACGAGGGGCCGCCGGGCGCCGGCGCCTTCCTCAGCGTCGGGTTCCACCCGAACGGCGCGCGCGCCCTGGTTGGAACCGAATGGGGCCAGCTCCTCGAGATCGCGTTCTGAGGCCTACTTCTCCCACTTCTGCCGCGGACGCAGAACGCGGCGGTTCTTCGCAGGCTCGGGAGGCGGCCGGCCGATGACTTCGGCCAGGAAGGCCAGTTCCAGCTTCAAGAACGCCTGATCGCGCCTGGCGAACTGCTCCACGAGCGTCAGGTAAAGGTCCAGCTCGCGTTCAGCCGCCTCCAGCTTGTCGGTGTCCGCGTACTCCTGCGGCTTCACGCGGCTGCCCTGTGCCAGCACCTCGTAGGGTCCGCGAATGTCGTCGCTGCCGAGAGGACGACCCTCGCGGGCCTCGATGTCACGCCTTCGGACACGCAGTCTGTCACGAGTGTCCTGAATTCGGATCATGAGATCGCCGAGGACCTCCAGGTTCTGACGAACCATATCCAGGCTCGATTCGAAGCGGTCCGCTGTGAAGCCGGCGAAGTCGCGGGCCGAGTATACCCAGAAGAGGTTTCGCAGGTTTTCCCTGGCCAGCGCAGCATCTTCCAGGCCGTCATGGATTACCCGAGCGCGCCGGTAGAGCTTGCGGGAAGCCTCCTCGGTCCGGGAACGGACCCAGAACGACTCGAGCCGGATCAAGGTCGCGAGCCTGTCCTCCCAGACCGCCTGCAAGTCCAGGCGTGTCGCGCTCTGGTGGAAGTGCAGGTCGTCGATTTCGGCCAGGAAGCGGCGCGTCTCGGGATCGACCAGCACCTCCCGGGCTCGGTCGGTCACGTCGCGCAATGCGCGCTCCAGGTTGTCCAGGGTTTCGCTGCGGTCGGCGCTGAGCAGGTCGCCGTCCAAGCGCTGCAGCGCCCGATAGATCTCGGCTTCCAGGCCCGTCACTTGTTCGAAGCCCTTGAGAATGCGCAGCATGTCGTAGAGCCGGCACCGCGCCAGTTCGACCTCGCCCCTCCACTTGCCGGGCCCGGGCTCCACGGCGTCTCCCTCGCCCATCACGCCTCGGTAGACCAGCGTCACCTTGTTCATGCCGAAGCGAACCTTGTCGCGCCCCTTCACCTCGATCCAGCCGGTGCCGGACTCGGGGCTTATCCCGCTGCCCTCTGCGAGGCCGATGAGGCCGTGCCGATCGATGCGGGAGAGGAACTTCCCGTTCACGAAAAGCTCCAGGTAACGCAGCCGCCCGCTGCCGCTTCCATTCTCCTGCTGCCGCACTCGAAAACGCAGCTCAGCGCGCGGGCAGAGGATGAACGCCGAAGCCGACCCATCGGAGGCCGAACTGTCGACTTGCCAGTGGTACTTGGCGAAAAGCCGTTCGCTGGGTCGTTCGTTAGCGGCCACGGAGACCGGCCCCGACAGCCACGCGAGCAGCGCGAGGGCCAGGGCGGCGCGAGCGAGACAGGTGAGCTTCACGGCCCGGCCAGTATCCCCCGGCGCGCGGCAGAGGCGCAACTGCGATGTCTGGATCGGGTGGGGTCAGAAGCTGCGATCGCCCGTGATCCGGTTCCTCGCCATATCGATGCGAGCGGCCGCCTTGCGGCCGATCTTGCCCTGCGGGTTGAGGATCATCGTGCGGCGCCAGGCCTGGATCGCTTTCTCGGTTTCGCCCATCTTGAAGTAGCAGTTGGCCGAGTAGTAGTGGGCCGTGGCGTTATCCGGGTTCAGCTCCAGGAGCCGCTTGTACAGATGGATCGAGTCGGCGAAGTGCTCGTTGGTGTACATCATGAACGCGAGCCAATCGAGCAGGCTTTCGTTGTTCGGGTTCTTGTCCAGCATGTCCTGGATTTCCAGGATCGTCTGCTGGGAACCCTCGTCGTAGCGCGTCAGACGCGCGTCGAGCTCCTTGCGTACTCCCTGGGTGGCAGAGGGCGTTCGACCGGAAGCGCGGAACATCAACCGCAACTCTTCGCCGGGCTTCGACGGGGGCTGGATCAGAACTCGGTCCAGGGGGTTCTTCTTCGCATTGTCCACCGCTACTCCGCCTTGGCTCAAATACTCCCGTGAGGCGCGTTCACGCCGCACTGCCATGCGCAAGGGTGGTGCCAGCGCTCGAGGCCCACTCGCCCCACCCCTCGAGCAACCGGTAATCATGTGAATTATAACGGATTTGTGACATTGTCACCAGCCCTGGAGGATTAGCTCCGCTGCCCCCGGCCTCCGCCACCCTTGGGCTTGAAGTTCTGAAGGTCGTACACGAACGGCAACGCGTCCTCGTAACTGATCGTCCGGTTCCCCACCAGCTCCATCAGGCTTGCGTCGAAGGTCTGCATTCCTTCTTCGCTGCTGGCCTGGATGACGCTGTAGAGCTGCTGCGTGTTGCCGTCGCGGATCAGGTTTCGGACGGCATGGGTCGTCAGAAGGATCTCGAGCGAAGGCACTCGGCCGCGACCGTCCTGCCGAATGAACAAGCGCTGCGAGAGGATCGCCCTGAGGATGAACGCGAGTTGCCGCCGGATGTGCGTCTGTTGATCCGTCGGAAAGAAATCGATGAGCTGCTCCATCGTCTGGCTGGCGCTCGACGTGTGAAAGGTGGAGAGGACCAGATGACCTGTGCCCGCTAGCGTGAGTGCCGTCGAGATGGTCTCCTTGTCGCGCAACTCCCCGATGAGAATCACATCGGGGTCCTCGCGAAGGGCGCCGCGCAACCCCAGTGGGAAGGAGTGCACGTCCATCCCGACCTCGCGATAGGAAATGATCGAGAGCACGTTCTCGTGGACGTACTCGATCGGGTCTTCGATCGTGATGATGTGGCGGCTGAAGTGGCGGTTGATGTAGCCGATGAGCGAGGCAATCGTGGTCGACTTGCCACTGCCCGTGGGACCCGTGACAAGCACCAGACCGTCGGCGTAGCTCCCGATCTTCGACATCACCCAGTCCGGTAGACCGAGTTGCCGGAAGGACGGCACATCCGGGTCGATGTAGCGGCAGGCGGCTTCCAGACCGCGGGTCTGCTTGTAGAGGTTGAGCCGGAACCGGCAGCCGTTGGTTACCTCGTAGCTGCAGTCGAGTTGCAGGTTCTCCAGCAACACGTGTTTCTGGTGATCGGTGAGAATCGCGCTGATGATCGCTCGCGCGGCGTCCGGGCCGACCCCCGGGAAGTTCGTCTTGGTCAGTACGCCGTTGATGCGCAGGATCGGCGGTTCCCCGATCTTGATGTGGAGATCCGAAGCGCCGCATTTCTGCGCGTGCAGCAGGATCTCGTCGAAGGTCATCGGATAGATCCCGTGAGCCGGGGAGTCGAATAGCGACAGGACCGGCTTGTGCGCCGCTACTCGATGCCCTCCCGAAGCGTCCGACGGCGCGACTGCGGCCACAGGCGCGGCGGACGGGACGGGCAGTCGCAACACCGCCTCCTTGCCTGCGTTGGGCGACTTCAGCAAGTCCGCAATCGTTATGGGCGATTGCGCGCGCAGGCGCTTCATCAACGCCTCGCGGTCGTCGGGCTTGGCCCGCTTGAGGTCCGCGAGCAGCCGCGGCAGCCCCACGTGCGTATAGGCCGAGAGCGCCTTGTCGGTCCAGTGGGCAATGTCTCCGTCGGGGTCGTCCACGTGCTGCAGCAGTGTCTTGAGCGCCTTCTCACCCAGCCGAGTCAGCGCCTCGCAGGCCCGCTGTCGCACCGTCCAAATGTCGTTCTTGAACGCCTTCACCAGGTCGTTGACGGCCCCTTCGCTTCCGATGCCGGCCAGGCTGTCGACGGCGTGCAGCCGGATGTTCTTCTGACCGTGCGAGAGCAGCCGCGCCACGAACGGCTCCGCCGCGTCGTCGCCGAGCTTGCCCAGCGTCGCCAGCGTCCAGTAGAGACTTTCCTCGTTGTCGCTCGACAGGTTGTCGAGCAGGTACTTCAGGGTCGTGTCCCCCATCCGCACCAGGTTGTCGCTGGCGATCTTGCGAATAATCCACGCCTCGTCCTGGAAGCATCGAATCAGCAACCGCGCGGCCCCGGCGTCCTTGAGGCCGCCGATGGTCAGCACGGCCGAGTACCGCGCCGATTTCTGAGGACTGGCGAGGTAGGTCTCCAGCAGCGGCACGACCTTGGCACCGAGGATCTCCCGCAGGATCTTCATGGCCCAAAAGCGGATATCGGCGTTGTCGCTGTCGAGGACCTTCTTCAGCTCCGGAACTGCAATCTCGCCCATCCCCTCCAGGATTTCCGCCGCCTCCGCCCGGTAGTACCAGGAATCGTGACCGAGCATCGCGATCAGCGTGGGGATGACGATCGGATGGCGGATCTCCTTGAGCGCCGCCAGCGCGTAAGCGCCTTGCTGCTCCTCGGCCGGGTTCTTCAGGATCTTCGTCAGCGGCTCGACAGCCTTGACGCCCATCACCTTGGCGAGGATCTTGAAGGCCCAGAACTTCTGGTCGGGCGTGCCGCTGTTGAGCAGCGTCCGGACGGCGCCGACCGATTCGTCGGCGTTATCGGCCAGGACCCGGGCCGCCTCCTCGCGAGTGGCGTAGTCGGTGCTGTTGAGCATCTCGACCAGCGCCGGGATCGCCTCCGGCGCCTTGACCTTGGCGAAGGCCTTGATGGCGAAGATGCGCAGCTCCGCCGGGCAGCGCCCCACGAAGTCCAGCAGTAGCTGACCGCCTTCGGCTCCCAGATTCGCCAGCGATTGGATGGACCAGTAGATGGCGTTTTCGTCGCTCTTCGGATCCTCGAGAATAGGCTTGAGCAGTGGGATGGCAACAGCATGCCCCAGAAGGCAGAGCTTCTCGGTGGCGGCTTTGCGCACGTCCCAGAAGCGGCTCGACAGGCCGCGCACATAGAGCGCCCCGCGCTCGGCGGCGCCGAGCTTATCGGCCTTGTCGAGGACTTCTCGGGCCCTCGCCGCCGACGGCGCTGAAAGCAATCGCTCGATCTCGTGGGCAAGCCGTGGTTCCGAAGGCATGGCGGAAGTCTAACAGAGCCCTTGCGCCCCATTCCACGTTGAGCTCCGACCCGCGCGCCAGGTGGCCCGCCTTCCCGGCCCCCGGTCGTGTCAGCTCGCAGCATCCGGCCGTGTCAGCTCGCCCAGAGTGAGGTGACCGCGCCAGAGGAAGTAAAGGCCTAGCACCACGGGTGGAAACACCGAGATTGCCCAGAGCACGATCGCGTAGCTCTTGGCGCTGACCGTCCCGACCTCGAGAAGCCGCAACGACGTCTCGACGGCGACGTGGAAGACGCCGATGAAGCTCGGCGCCTGCGGGAGCGCGATCGCGAAAGCCGTGACCACGAAAATGGAGCACGCCCCCAGCACGCTGATGTGGATATCGAACGCAAAGGAGAGCGCCCAGTTGATGAGGCCGATGTTGAGCCACAGCACCAACGAAAGCACCGAAACCACGAGCAATTCGGTCCACCCGCTCAACATGCCCAGCCCCTCGACGAAGTTCTCCAGAGCCGAGGAGACGTGCTGCGCAAAGCCTTCCGGCAGTCGAGCCAGGATCGGTCCCAACGCTCGCTTCACCTGCGCCGGGTAGGCGCGCAGCATCACCAGGAACGTGACGACGGCGGCGATTACCGCGGCGAAGAGCCCGCCGAAGAACCGCAACTTCTCCAGCGTCGCGGCGTGCTCGCCCCGCGCCGGCAAGTAGAGCAGCACGAGCATCATAAAGAACAGCAGCGAGAGCACGTCGAAGATGCGCTCCACCACGATGGTCGCGAAGACGCCGCTCACCTTCAGGCGCTCCGAGCGCGCCAGCGCAGCCGCCCGGACCAGCTCGCCCACTCTCGCCGGAAGCAGGTTGGTCGCCATGAAGCCGATGCTCATCGCCGAGGCCAGGCTACCCATCGAAGTCGGCTTCAGGTGCCGGATCATCACCTTCCATCGCAGGCACCGCAGCCAAAGCGTGGTGAACCAGAGCGCCAGCGCCGGCAATACGTACACGTAGTGCGCCTCCGCCAGCGATGCGGTCAACTCCTGCCACTGCACGTTGCGCAGGAACAGATAGAGGAACGCGAGACTGACGCCGATCCCGATCCAGACGATCGGGTTGGTGCCGGTACGGCGGGCCCTCGGTTCGGTAGCGGTCATGCTCGGCTCAGCGTTGCCCTCTGTCAATTCCAGGGTATTCAATCGATCGACCTCTTCGGGCTCCGGGAGCCGCAACGTGGCCGCGGCGCGCGGCCGGCTGCAGGCCGAAGCAACATCGGGACCAAGGCCCGGCAAGCAGACGACAGCCGGTGTTCACGCGGCAGCCGTGGGCGAATCCGCCGGCCGCTCGGACATAGCTGTGGCCGCCGAGAAGCGCTCCATCCGGCTGAAGAGGTAGGCCACGAAATCCTGAAGCGTCGCTTGGAGGGCGGCGTCTTCCAGGCGCGCTGCCGAGGACAATGCCGCGGCAGCATGACCGCGGGCCTTCTCCAGGCAGTAATCGTATGCGCCGGAACGCCGGATGTACGACGCCACGCGCTCCGCGGCAGGCGGCCGGGCCGCGGGGAAGTCGAGCAACTCCCGCCCCTCGCCCTGGCCCAGACAGAAAATGTAAGGCAGCGTCATCTTCCCGTGCAACAGGTCGTTCTGGATGTCCTTCCCCAGGGTGGAGAGGCTGGCGGTGACGTCGAGCAGATCGTCGAGGATCTGGTAGCAGTACCCGATCTGCAGACCAAACTCGCGCGAGGCTGCCTGCTGCGCCTCCGGCGCCTTCGCGGCCAGGGCCCCAATCAGGCAGCTCTCCGCGAAGAAGACGGCGGTCTTCAGCTCGATGATCCTGAGGTATCCCTGCTCGTCGAGGCGGCGGTTGCCGAAGTTCTCCAGTTCCAGGAGCTGCCCTTCCGAAAGCGACGCCGTGATGGCGTAGAGGGCGCCGATGATGCGGGGATCGTTTTCCTGCGCCAGGACCTTCAGCGAGCGCGACAGGAGAAGGTCGCCGAGAAGGACCGCCTCCTTGTTGCCCCACTTGACGTTGACCGTGACTCGATTGCGCCGCATGCGGCCCTTGTCGACCACGTCGTCGTGCAGAAGGGAAGCGCTGTGCACCAGCTCCGTCATGGCCGCCAGCTGAGGGGCGCTCGCCGGCCCGGAGCGGCGGTGCAGGCGCGAAAAAGCCAGCACGAGCGAAGGCCGGATCCGCTGCCCCAACGTCGAGAGGAAGTGCTTGGCCATCTCGCCGATGAACGGCGAATCGACCGAGAGGCTGGAACCGATGAAGTCGGTCGCCTCCTCCAACTCGGACCTGAGGTAATCGAAGCAGGGAATCACGCGGGCCCTCCGAGGGCGAGACCGCATCAGCGGTCCAGCGAGTTTCTTGGGCAGTGGCAAAAACGGAAAGGCCCAGGGTGCTGGGCAGGACCAGCAATTATAGCCCGACACACGGCCGGGGTAAACAAAAAAGGCATGGAGGGAAAGCTCCACGAGGGTGGCACCGCAGTTGCGGCCGTCGGTTCCTCCCATTCTCAGAACCCATGAGTATCAAGAGCCGCATTCTCCTGCTGGTGTTGCTGGTGGTGGCTGCATCGACGGTCTCCCTGGGGGCGCTCGCCTTCCGCCGCGGCAGCCAGGCCCTGGAACGCTCCATCGGCGCTGCGCTGGCCAACGCCGCCGTGGAAACCCTCGACAAGATCGACCGAGAGCTCTACGAGCGCTACGAGGACATCGCCCACTGCAGAGATCGGGTAATGCCCCCAGGGCCTTCAAGGGAACCATGTCTGGAAGCGGAACCTCATGGCTTCGGCCCTTGGATAGCCGCTCGTAGGCCTGTCATGCGCATGTTACGGGTCGGGCTACAGCGTGGGACGGAC
>JACQFU010000436.1 GCA_016199905.1 Candidatus Wallbacteria bacterium | reverse complement strand
AGCCATCGGCCCCGTCTCCGACCTGAAGTTTGCGCCGCTGGATCGCAAGCAGGCTTGCGAGCTGCAGATCTCGCCCTATCACGCGATCTGGGTGAAGGTCTATCCGCGCGGGGCCTGGGACACCAAGAACAAGAAGCTCGCGAGCGAGGCAAACGTGCAGGCCCGGCTGATTCACGCCAGCCACATCGAGAGCCAGTACGCCTGCATGCTGACCATCAAGAAGGCCGGGCCGCCGACAGGGGTCTTCACGAACCTGGATCAGCTCGACGACCCGTTCACGACCTTCGACTGCCCCGCCAAGGCGATCCCGCCGAGCATTCCGCTCGACTGGGTTCGTCCTTTGGGTCTGGTGCGCTACGACAAGGCGGCCCCGTTCGAGGACAAGGACGCCGACGACGACGTGGAGCTACCGTGATGAAGAACCGGCCCTCCGTCCCGCAGAATCGGTCCTCGGAGGCGGCGCGAAGCCGCTCTTTGCGAGCGGGCCAAACGCTGTTCGACGTGCTGATCGGCGCGGTCGTGCTCGTGCTCGTGGCGGTGCCGGTGGCATTGTTACTCACTTCCTCCAGCCGCTCCATTCGCAGCACCGACATGGGGCGCGAGACGCGGCAGCTGATGGACGCGATCATGCGCCGCATCGAGTCGACCGACCTCACGATGCTCTGGGACGGCTACGGCGTCGAGCCCGACTCGCCCGGCCGTCTCACGGGCCAGCTCGCGGAATTCGTCCCCGGCGGCGTCCCCGGCCGAAACCCGCTCTGCCTGGACCGCGAGCTGCTGCAACGCATCGCCGAACTGGGCCTGGAGTGCTCGCTGGAGTTCCGTTTCATGACGAACAAGGAGCTCGGCATCGATCCGGTGAACCGTCTGAAGAGCCGGAGCGGCCTGCTGCACCTGCAAGCCGGCGTCGCCCGCCTGCTGGTCCAGGGCAAGCTCGAGAACCGCCCCTTCCGGGAGGAGTTCGTCAAGCCCATCTACTGCCCGATGATCCTGGGCCGCCCCGGGCTGCTGCTGAGCCAGTGCCCAGCCGTGAACCCTGCCCTGCGCGACGGCAAGTTCAAGGACATGCCCTGAGGCGACCGCGAGCGGCAGGAGGCCCCTCCCCGGATCCTCGCATCACCCCGGGCGCCCTCCTTTGCCCTCCTGTCTGCCATCCCCCGTCTCGAATCTGAGCATCGTGTCCGCCCCCTTCCGCGCCTGCCTCCTCTTCCTCCTGGGCATCCCCCTCCTCCTCGTCGTCCTCTTCTGGAACCGCATCTCCCTGGGCGGCCCCAACGGCCAGGCCCCCGATTGGGTCCAGACGCTCTCTTTCCCCATAGACGTCGCCGTTACCCGCACGCTGGGACCGATCGACCCTCCGGGCGAAGCCCAGTCGGCCCGCGTGCTCCAACTCGTCGCCAGCTGGTCCGTCGCCGTCGCGTTCTACTTCGGGGCGCTGGCCTTCGCTCTGTCCCGGTGTCGCGGGAATCCGCTCGCGCTCGATGCGATCCTCGCCTGGTCCGTGGTCCTGCGCGTCGTCGCGATAGCCTCTCCGCCGCTGCTGGAAACCGATCCGCGGCGCTACCTGTGGGATGGGGCCGTCACGGCCGCCGGCCTCGACCCCTACCGTCATTCGCCGCTGGAGGTCTTGCTCTATCGCGAGGGCCGGATCGACGCTCCGAGCCGCACAGCCGAATTCGAACTGGAGCGCCTGGGCACGTTGAGCCTGGACCGGCGCCTGGACCGGGCGACGTGTACGCGCTGAAAGCAATGATGGCGCTTTTCGACCTGGGCGCGCTGGGGATGCTGCTCGCGCTGCTGAGGCTGACGGGCCGGCCGGAGGTGTGGGCGCTGGCTTACGGCTGGTGTCCCCTGGCGTTGAAGGAGTATGCGCAAACCGGCCATTTCGACCCCGTGGCGACGTTTTTCCTGCTCGCGTCTCTCTACACGCTCGCGCGCGGACGGCGGGCTCTCGCGGGCATTCTGGCCGGGTTCGGGATCGGAGCCAAGCTTTTCCCTGCTGTCTTCGTCGCCGTGGCCTGGCGGCGATTCGGAGCGCGGGGGATCGCCCTGGCCGCGGCGGCGCTGGCGTTGCTTGCCTGGCCGTACGCTGGGGATGGCATCCGTGCCTTCGCCGGCATCGGGACTTACGGGATGCAATGGGTCGGAAATGCGTCCGTGTTCGCCCTGGTCGCGTGGCTGTTTTCGCCGCTTGGCAGGCTGGGGCTCTCCACGGCGATGGCGGCCAAGGTCGTGCTGGGGGCGCTGGGAGCGGCCGGCCTGTTCGCTGTCTCGCGCCGGCCGGAGGCGACCCCCGCGCAGTTGGCGGACAAGGCACTGGTGGCAGTGGGGATGCTGTTCGTCCTGTCGCCCGTGCAGAACCCCTGGTACGCGGGGTGGCTGCTGCCGCTGGCCGCCCTGTCGGGGCGGATCTCCTGGCTCGTCCTGTCCGGGACGATGGTGACCTACTACGCCTGGTTCTCGGCCTCGAGCTACTGGCGCGTCGTGCCGGGCCTGGGACTGCCCGTCGACCTGCGCTGGCTCGAGTACGCGCCGTTCTTCGCGCTGCTGTGGCTCGAGAGTCGTTCCTACTCGGAGGAGGAATCGAGTCGAATGGATGCCCCGCGGCCCGTGTAGTCCTCGCGCCGCCAGCGATACGGGAGGTCGACGATCGTGCCCGGTTCGCGGATCGCGCTCAGTCCGCGCAGGACTTCCATGAGGATCGTCATCTGCTGCTCGACGTTTCCGGGCTCTCCGAACGGATGGCCGAAGGGCCACCGAAGGAAGAACGCGCGGGGCGGGCGGACGCGTTCGGTCAGGGTCCGGTTGATCGAGACGGATACGGTGGGGATTCCGCGCCGCTCGATCTCCCGCTGGATCAGTCCCACGGACTGATTGCAGATCCCTCAGGCCGGGGCGAGGACCGCGGCGTCGACTCGATCTTCTTCGAGCAGCCTCGCGACCCGCGGCGCCGTGCGCTGCATCAGCACCGGTATGTGCGGTCCGTCGATGTGGCCCATGAAGCTGAAGTGGCGCGGGGCGACTTCGCCGATCCGGCCCGCGGCTGCCAACTCGGCCAGCCGGTCCGCGGGCAGTACGATGTTGGCGTCGGCCAGAGCGTCCCGGTGGTCGTAATAGTCGTGGGTGATGGTCCACTCGCCCGCAGTCAGTAAGGCCGGCAGTTCCCGGAAGGACGGGTCGCCCTGCTTGTCCGTCATGTCGAACGGCGGCTGGCTCTTCAAGTGGATTCCCGCCGTGGTGACCAGCGCGACGCGCGACTGCGCAAGCGGCTTTCGAGGCACGGTCCACGGCACGTCGCCGGCGCGCACGCCCTGGTAGTTCGCGGCCCAGCGTTCCGCAAGCCACGGAAAGCGGCTGAAGAGCCAGGTGAGCAGTGAGGGGCGCATCGCCGGGAGGGTAGCACGGAAAGCTCTTCGGGATTCGGCAGGCGCGCGAGGCGGGCCACGCTGGTGCCGTTGACGGCAGTCTGCCCCGAGAGCAGTCCCTTCGCCAGCGCGAACGCTCCCCCCTCGCGTCCTGTCGTTCCTCCCTGCTACTGTCAAGACTGATGCACTTTCAGAAGTCCCTCTCCCTGCCCACCCAACGCCAGGGTCTTCACGACATCACGGGCATTGTGTCCGAAACCGTGTCCTCCTCTCACGTGCGCCTCGGTCTCTGCACGCTCTTCATCCGCCACACGTCCGCCAGCCTCCTCATCCAGGAAAACGCCGACCCCACTGCCCGCGGCGATCTCGAGCGTTTCCTGGCCCGGCTGGTTCCCGAGGGCGATCCGCTGTTCCGCCACGTGGCGGAGGGGCCGGACGACATGCCGGCGCATGTCCGCTCCGCCTTGACGCAGACCAGTCTCGCCATTCCCGTGACCCTCGGCCGCCTGGCGCTGGGCACCTGGCAGGGAATCTACTTGTGGGAGCATCGACGCAACGGCAGCGCCCGCGAGGTGCTGGTGCACGTCAACGGCGAAGACTGGGAATCCGCCGGCGACTAGGCGACGGCAACCACGCGTCTCAGGGCCGCGAGGCTCTCGACGACGCGGCCGGAGTGGCTGGCGTCGCCAGCCGAATGGTCGCCACGGCCCGCGCGGCGGCGCCGGCTACTGTGCCCTGGTCCAAGCCGGCGAGTTGCTCCAGGGCGGGCAACGCAAGGGCCGAACCGATTTCGGCGAGGGCGTCGATGGCCGCTACCGCCGGGTCCGGGTCTTCGATGTTGAGAAGCGCAATGAGCTTCTCCTGGGCCGCGAGCGCCTTCAGCCGTCCGAGCGACCCCGCGGCCACACGCACGACGCGCAGGTCCTCGTCATCGAGCGCCACGAGCAGCTTCCGCACGACGGCCATCCGCATCGGCGCCGGGACGGTCGTCGCCGGCAGCGCCGCCAGGGCCGAGGCGCGAGTCGCAGGGTCTGGCGCGTCGACCAGCTCCAGCAATCGTGGCAGCGCGGTTCCGCCGAGGTCGCGGATCGGGAGCGCCGGCAGCTCGGCCTTCTCCTCCTCGGGCTTCTGCTGCTGGGCTTGCCGCTGCTTTCGCCGGCTCTCGACCTCCGAAAGGATCTG
>JACQFU010000435.1 GCA_016199905.1 Candidatus Wallbacteria bacterium | reverse complement strand
GGATGACCTGTTCGGCCCAGTCGGGCACCGTGGCCGCGAACTGATGGACGCGGCGGCCGGTCTCCGGATGAGTGAAGGTGCCCTCGTGCATCGGCTGCCCGCCTTTCATCGTGAGGCGGCGGACGTCGGGATTGAAGATGTTGAGCGCCACGCGCCCCCCGGGGAGCAGGTGCTCGCGCAGGTTTCCGAGAGCTGCGAGCTGATCCTGGGGCGAGAGCATGTGCTGAAAGACGCGGAACGGCAGGATGATGAGTCGGAACTTGCGGTCGAGCTTGAAGCTGCGCAAGTCTCCTACGTGGAGTTTGCAGGTGAAGCCGAGACTCTTGGCCTTGGCCCGAAGCTCCTGGAGCATTCCCTCCGACAGGTCGACACCCCAGACATCGATACCGGCTTTCTTGATGGCGAGCAGCACGCGGCCCGTGCCGCAGCCGGCCTCCAGGACGCGTCCCCCGGCCTCGAGGGCCAGCTCGGTGTAGAAGACGACGTCCTTCTTCAGGTCGGGAGTCTCGGCGTGTTGGGCGTCGTAAGTGTGCTGGATGTAGGAGTACTGTCCGTAGATCGGCTGCAAGCGGCATCGCCTCCTGTCGGCTGAAGTATCTCTCAGGAGCGCCAGCCGCCACAAGCCTGAAGGAGCCCCGATGACCGAAGCCGTACCGATGATCCGCACCGAGCACCTGCGCAAGGAGTTCCACGGCCACGTGGCGCTCGAAAACCTGAACCTGGAGGTGGCGCGCGGCGATGTCTACGGCCTCATCGGACCCAATGGAGCCGGCAAGACCACGCTATTGCGCATCCTGGCCACGCTGGAGCGGCCGACCTACGGCAGGGTTTCGATCGACGGCCTCGACCTGGAGACGCATCCCAAGGAAGTCCACCGCCGCATCGGCTGGATGCCGGATTTCCAGCACGCCTTCGAGGAGATGACGGTCCGGGACTATCTGGAGTACTTCGCCCGCGCCTACAAGCTGCCGGCCGACGTGCGCCGCAAGCGGTTGCAGCATCTGCTGGAGCTCACGCAGCTGGAGGTGAAGGCCGGCGATCCGGTCGGCAACCTCTCGCGCGGGATGAAACAGCGGTTGAGCCTGGGACGCACGTTGATGAACGACCCCGCGCTGCTGCTGCTCGACGAGCCGACAAGCGGGCTGGATCCGAAGGCGCGCATCGACTTCCGGGGGATCGTCAAGTCGCTGGCGGCGGAGGGAAAAACGGTCCTCATCAGCTCGCACATCTTGGAGGACTTGTCGGACTTCTGCAACTCCGTGGGCATCCTGGAGAAGGGCAGGATGGTGGAGTCGGGGCGGATCGCGTCGATCGTGGCACGGATGAAGGCGGCGACCCAGCTGCGGGTCCGGGTTCTGGCGGGGCTGGATCGGGCCGCGGCGCTGGTTCGCGAGTGTCCGCACACCGTATCGCTTCAGGTGGCCGGCGAGTGGATCGAGGTGACCTTCTCGGGCGGCGCTTCCGAGCAGGCGGACCTGCTGGCCGGGCTAAGCGCAGCTGGCGTGCGAATGGCGGCCTTCGAGGAGCGTCGTGCCGGCCTGGAGGAGATCTTTCTTCGCGGCTCGTCCGGGGAGGTGTCGTGAAAAGCGCACAGGTTGCCCGTTGCGGTCCCGACGGGCCTGGGGCACATTCATAAGGATGACATCCGGGTGGCCGGAAACGAGGAGCGCGCGATGTTCGACAACGCCGAGTTCGTGAGGAACCTTCGCGGGGACAAGGACTTGCCGCGAGGCGCCCTGCACGTGGCCTGCTACGTGGTGATGGCGGGGCTTTGGGTGCTCTATCACTATGCGCGCTTCCAGGCCGGCGAGGCGCCGGCGCGTCTGGCCGAGCCTTTCCTGGTCGGCATGATGGCCTTTCACTTCGTCGCCGCGGCCTTCGCGGGATTGCTCGCCGGCGGGGCCTCCATCGCGCGCGACAAGGAGAACGGCACGCTCGACTCGCAACGCCTGACGGCCCTCTCCCCAGTGGAACTGGCCTTGGGCAAGCTGTTCGGCCTGATGGCGCCGGTCCATTTCGTCAACCTGCTGGGCCTGCCCATGGCCTTGGCGGCTGTGCTGCTTGGCGGATACGACCCGCTGCTGCTGCTGGCGGTCTTCGCGATCCTCACGATGGCCTCGCTCTTCTACTGCGCGCTGGGACTGCTGATGTCCACGGGCGCCACCAAGGGCGACAATGGCTCCGGGAACGCGATGATCGGCGGGCTGCTGCTCACGGGAGTTCTGGCGGGCTGCCCGATGCCCGTGCTCGAGGGCTTGACCCCCGTGCCGGCCCTTTTCCACTTGATGAACTGTCAGAGGGCTGTGGAGCGCTACTACCCGCCCCTGGCCGGGGTGGGCATCCCCATCGAGCTGATCACTCTCCTCTTCTACACCCTCGGGACCCTGGCCTGTGTCATCGGTGTGACGCGCTACTTCGAGAACCCGTCCGCGCCTCCGTGGACCCGGCGGCAGCTGCTGATCGGCTATGCGGGCGTGATGGGCGCGGGCCTCGCGTTCCTGCTCTCCTTCCCGGCCGAGATCAGGGTCGACGGCACGAGCGTGCTTCTGGGCATCGCCATGTTCCAGAGCATCCTGCTGGTGGCGCTGCTGGGCTGCGGGCTGCTGCTGACGCCGGACAGGGAACGCACGGAACTGGAGCTCTGGCGTGGAGCCGCAAGCTGGCGAGAAATGCTCTTTGGAGAAAGAGGCTCACCGCTTCCGTTCTTGCTTCTGACGGCGATGCTGGCCAACGCCGTGCCGCTGACGCTCTGGGCGTCACCCACGTTCGGCGGAGCGATTCCGCCGCAGGAGATGGTGTTGCTGCTGGTAGTGGGCAATGCGCTGATCTTTCTGTCGCTCAAGCTCGCCGGCAAATTGCACGAGTACCTGGGATTGGTGGCGCCCGCGTACGCCCGGTTCCTGACGCTGATGGTGTTGCTCTTCGCGGCGCTCGGCCCGCTCGGCATCGGGATGTCGATGCTGGATCGGTTCGAAGAGTACCTTCCGCTGCTCTTGCTGGCAAACCCGCCCTTCGTGCTGATCAACCTCGTCAGCGCTTCCCACCATTCCTACGATCCGCCGGGCTTGGCTACCACTTCCATCCTGCTGCTCTGCGTGGCGGCCTCGGCTGCCTGCTTCCTGGCCAGCCGCCGGCGGGCACAGCTTGCAGCCGAGATCGCGCGGCGCAGGGAGGCGCTGGGCTAGGAGCGGCGGCGCTCCTGCATCTCTTCGAGGTCCTCGATGGTGCGCGGCCAGTCGTTCTTCAACAGCCGCGACAGCGCCCGGTCGGCGAGCAGCCGGCCCTCGGTCTGACAACGCGGACAGTAGTTGGTTTCGTTGTCCGCATAGCGGATTCGCTGTACTGCGGCGCCGCAGGCCGGGCAGGGTTTTCGGTACTTGCCGTGCACGGCCATCTGGGGCCGAAACGCGGTTACTTTCTCCGGGAATGCGCCACGGCGCGCGGCCCGCAAACGCTCGATCCAGATCTGGAGGGTCTCGCGCGTGACGGCGTGCAGTCGCTCGATCTCGGCCTCCTCGAGCCGCGAAGTCCACTGCAAGGGCGAGAGCCTTGCGGCGTGCAGGATCTCGTCGCTATAGGCATTTCCGATCCCGTCGAACAGGCGAGGGTCGGTGAGGGCCCTCTTCAAAGTGTGGTTCTCGCGACGCAGTGCGTCACGAAACGCATCCAGGCCGGAGGCGAGCACGTCCAGCCCTCCGCGAACGAACTGCGTCAGCTCCTCCGCGCCGCGCACCACGTGCAGCTCTGCGCGCTTGCGCGTCGAGGACTCCGTCAGGAGCAGCGTGCCTTTCTCGAAACCGAAGGCAGCGTGATCGTACTTTCCGGACGGCATCTGACCCGGCTTCTTCCAGTGAAGCCGCCCGGCGATCATCAGGTGGAGCACGAGGTAGAGATCGCCCTCCAACGCTAACACGAGCCGCTTGCCGATCCGGCGGAGTCCCGTGACGCAGCGGCCGCGGGCTTCGCTGTGGTGCGGCTCGTAGGTCCGCAAGAGCGACGGCGAACGGACGACGATCCTCTCCAGCGCCTGTCCGGCGACGCGCTCTTCGAGAGCATCGAGGTAGACCAGGATGTCGGGAAGCTCCGGCATCGAACGGGAGGATAGCAGACGCGGGGCTGCGTGTCGGAGGACAGGAAATCAGGTGGCGTCCGCGGCGCCGTTCGGCCGCAGGCCCGACAGCTTCGCCGGAACGCTGGCATCGCAGGCGACGACGAGTGTCTGGAACGACCGCAGCGTGACCAGGCCCGGCCGAGCGCCGGGGGGCTTCTTCACGTTCTCGGAGCGAGTGTAGGCAACCGTGGCCTTGGCCGAATAGCGGTTGGGGCTGTAGAACGCCGCAATCTGGGCCGCCTCCACGAGGGTCGCCCGAGGGCACTCGGCCCCGGCGAGCTTCACGACCACGTGGGCGCCCGGGGCGTCGTGCACGTGAAGCCACAGGTCTCCGCGGCGGGCGGCACGCGTCGTGAGCTGGTCGTTCTCGCGGTCGGTGCGGCCAGCCAGGATGCGCAGCCCGTCGGACGAGCGAAACTCGCGGAACCGCGGCCTTTCTTGGCGCCTGCCCCGGCCCCGGCCGCCGGACTTTCCGGCAGCGGGGACTTCGGCCGAGACGCCGGCGTCGCGGATGCGGGCCGCCGCCAGACGCAGGTCCGCGAGCGCATCCTGCGGAGCGGCGCGAGCATCGTCAGCGATACGAAGGATGTCTCGACTCCACTGTTCCACCAGCTCCAGTTCGGCGCGACAACCCATCTCAGCCAAACGCGCAGCCGGGGCCGTGCGGCGCAAGCGCCGGGCGCGATTGAAGAGCGATGCGGCGCTGGCGGCAAGCGTGTGGCCCGGTCTCAAGGGGATCTCGATCTCGGGAGCATCGGGTTCGAAGAGGTCCCGCAACTTGGCGCTGGAGTCGTAGGGCCCGGCGGCCTGGGGGTTGGCCTGCAGCAGATGGCCCCAGCGTTCGAAGAGGTCCGCTTCACGTGCGCGCTCCTGGTCCTCCAGGAATCGCTCGAGCCGCTGCTCCAGCCGGACGCGGCGGCGCCGGAGCGACCCTAGAAGCTCGTCGCGAAGCCGGGAGAGGCGCATCTTTCCTACACCTTCGCCCAGGTAGGCCTCGACGGCTTCGGAGGGCGATTCGAAGAGCCGGGCGCCGGGCGGAAGCGGCGCCGCTGGCATCCAGGGCACCACGGCCGGATCGACGCCG
>JACQFU010000434.1 GCA_016199905.1 Candidatus Wallbacteria bacterium | reverse complement strand
GTCGGCGGCGTTCCCATCACGGAGCTGCTGCCCAAGGAGACCATCGACCGCATTTCCCAGCGCGCCCGCGACGGCGGCGCCGAGATCGTGAAACTGCTCAAGACCGGCAGCGCCTACTACGCCCCCTCCGCATCCGTCGTGGCCATGGCCGAATCGATTCTCCTGGGCAAGAACCGGCTACTCCCCGCCAGCGTCTACCTGCGGGGCGAGTACGGCTACGAGGGATTCTTCCTGGGCGTCCCCTGCGTCATCGGAGCCGGCGGCCTAAAGAAGGTCATCCAGCTCAAGCTCACCGACGAAGAGAAGGCCGGGCTCGACAAGAGCGCCAGCGCCGTGCGCACTCAGATGAAAGAAGTCGGACTGTCGTAGGGGTTGGGGCTACGGGCTACGGGCTACGGGCTACGGGCTGCGGCTGGCGTTTCAACATTTAGACAAAACTCTGGGACTGGCGGGATGAAATGCATTTGAAATTCGAGTAGACGAGCCGCGGATCGCGTGGTATTCTTCCGCGCGGTCATGACCTCTCGGCTCCAGCATTCCATCGTCTCCTTCCGCTCGCCAGGCGCGCTCTTCGCGAGCAACGCCGCCCCGCGAGCCCGCGGAGTTCTCCAACCCACTCGAGTTCTCCGCCCCCCCCTAGCCCGGAGCCCGGAGCCCCTAGCCCGGAGCCCAAAGCCCGGAGCCCCTGGCCCGGAGCCCGGAGCCCCCAGCCCGGAGCCCGAAAGGCCCGGCGACTGACGTGGCCAGTCGCGACGCTCTTCCCCTGTCTTCCAGGATCGACGAGGCCCTCCAGAAGGCCGCTCGCCGCGGCTCGGGCTTGACCAAGGTGGACCGTGAGGCGCTCCCGGCGCTGGCGGAGGCGTTCGGCGACGGACCCGTTTTGCGGCTGTCGAGCTTGCTCGGGCGGCTCTGGAATGGCGTCGATCGCAAGACCGCTCTCAACCGCTTCCACCAGCTCAAGCGCCGCTTCAACGGCGCCGCCGCGGGAGTCGTCCTCTGCTCTCCATCGGACAACCGGGACCCCGAGGAGAAGGAGGTCTGGTTCGAGGCCGACCGATCCCCAGTCGAACGCGTCACCTCCGAGGTCCGCGCCCTCCTCGAACCGGAGAAGGCCAGCTACTCCGTCGAAGGCTTCTACCCCGGCCTGGCCGGCCGCATGGCCTCGACGCTGCTCACCTTTCCGGCTGAGGTGAGCGACTTTGGCGAAACGGAGATCCCGGACACCTGGCGCCTCTTCTCCGAGAACGCCCGCAATTTCCTCCGCTACCTGTCGTCGCGCTTCATGCCGATGGTGCAGGTGCTTCCCACGGGCTGCATGGCCTGCGTGCGCGGATTCGAACTGCTCGCCAGCGGCGGCCGCGGCGAGGTCTATGGCGAGCTGATGCGCGAAGCCAAGGCCCTCGACGTTTCGCTCGAGATCCTCGACGCCGTGCTGCTGCTGGTGCAAACGCTGACGGTTCAGGAGCTGCGCCGCAGGACCCGGTACCTGCCGCGTTACTCCCGCGTCTTCTTCAGCCTGAACCTGTCGCCGCCGCTGCTGGCCGACAACTTCCGCCTGGCCAGAGCGGTCATCCGCCGCTTCGACGAGGACGAGCGCTCGCTTCTCTGCTTCGAGATGACGGAGAAGTTCCGCCTGCCGGAGGTGCGCGCGCTGGCCCACCTGCTCGCGGAGTTCGGCGATTTGAAGTTCGCGGTCGACGACGTCAACGATCATCACCTGCTCACCGTGGCCCGGCTTGGGAAGTACGCCTCGTTCACCAAGCTCTCGCACCGCTACGTGCAGGACGTGCTGAGACGGCTGCCCGACGATCCCGAAGCGGGGCTCAAGGCGCTGTTGCAGCACGGACTACCGGGAAAGCCTCACGTGCTGGAGGGAGTCGAGGACTTCGAGCGGGTGAAAACGGTCTTCGAGGAAGGCCTGCGCGCCGGCCGGGTGCCGCCGGGCGCCCAAATCTACGCTCAAGGATTCGATTGCGCTCTCGACTCCGAATGGCAGCCGTTCCTGCAGGTGCCGCCGGGCTACGGGTGGCAAGGCCAGTACTCGCTGCCCCTCGCGGACAGCCCGGGCCTCGCCGCGGAGCAGCCGCCGGGGGAGCGCCCCGTCTCCCGCAGGGACTTCCTCTCCGCCATCGAGGACACGCTGCGCGCCACCGGCCGCCAGGTGGTCCGCAAGGTCCACTCGCCGGCCGGCTCGGGATTGCTGGAGCTCACGCTGGACAGCCGCCAGGTTCTCTGGGCGGCGCACGGAAAGGCGCCGGCGCGATTGCCCTCGTTGCCGCGAGACGCCCGGGTCGTGGTCTCCTTCGCCGCGCAAGCGCCAACCCGTGGAGCGCGAACCGCCAAGCGCAAATCGGCGGCCTCGAAGCTGCTCGAACTGAGCGAGTTCGTCGAGCGCGAGCTGTCGCAGGCCGCCGAGGCGCCGGCCGCTGACGGGCGGCTGGCGCGGCGCGGGCTCTGGCGCTTCGCGGCGGCGCGCTACTACGGCGTCCGCGGAAACCTGGAGCGCCAGAGCACCGGCCCGGCCGTCGAGACGCTGATGGCCTGGGCCGACGAGCCCGCGGCGCCCGTCGCGTACCTGCTGGGAGGATACGGATCGGGCAAGACGTTCGCGGCACGGATGTTCTGCGCGCAGCTCCGCCAGAAGATCGCCAGGACAGGCCGCGGCCGGCCGCCGCTGTTCGTCGACCTCAAGGACATCCCGGAGGTCGTCGCTCGAACGGGCAACCTGGAGGACGTGCTTCGCTCGGGCGCTGCGCCTCTGGGGCTGGACGCCGACGGGTGGCGTCACCTGGCGCAAGCGATCCGGTGCGGGCAGGTGCTGCTGGTGCTGGACGGCTTCGACGAGAAGGCTGGCCACCTGGCCGAAAAAGGCGCCTTGCACCGCTTCCGCCGGGTCCTTCACTCGGCCGCGGGCCCGTCGTCCAAGGTCCTTGTCGCATCGCGTCATGCCGTCTTCGCCGACGAGGCCTCCGTCTTGCGCGAAACCCGGGCCGAAGAACTGGCCACCGCCGGCCGCGAGGCGGGCGCAGACGCGCGGCTCGTGGAGCTGCTGCCGCTGGCGCCCGAGGAGTCGAACGCCTTCCTCGCGCGCTCGCTGGCGCCCGCGGAAAGGAAGCGGGTCGAGCGGCTGCTCGCCCGCGTGCACGGCTTGAGGGACCTGGCAACCCGGCCCGTGGTGCTGAGGTGGCTGGCCGAACGGCGCCACGAGTTCGAGCAGCTCCTGGAAAAGCGCGGGCGGCTGGCGTGCGGCCCCATCCACGAGGCCCTGGTGTCCGAGTGGCTCGGCCGGGACGAGGAAAAGAGCGTTCTGGTCCCGGAGCTGAAGCTCGCCGTGATGGAGGGACTGGCCGCCGAGAGCTGGCGCGCGGGTACGGACACCCTGCAACCGCTGGTCCTCCAGAGGATCGTGATCGCCGCGGTCAACGCATTCTACGGGGGCTCGCCGCCCGCGGACCCGGCCCGTGCCGGACTGGCGGACATCCGGGCGGCGGCGTTCCTGGCGCACGACAACGCGGGACTCTCCCGTTTTGCGCACGCATCGTTCGCCGAGTACTTCCTGGCCCGCTACCTGTCGGGCCGGGCCGGCTCCGGCGAAGAAGAAGCCTTGGAGGGCCCGCCTCTGGGAGCGGGAGTCCGACTTTTCCTGGATAGCATTCGCGCCTGATTGGTACGGCGATTGCGGGGTCGGCGATTCGAAGTCCTCAGAGAGGAGCCGATATCACGTGGGGGGGCGAATGGAGCCCCGCGTGTCCGAGAGCAATTCCGATACTCCGAGTGCCAACCAGCCGGCGCAGAAGCCCCAAGAGGCCGCGCCGATCGCACCCGAGAACAAGACCGGCAACGGCGCCAGACGACTGGAGGCCTTCATCTGGCTGGCGATCCGGCTGTTGCCGTTCGCGCTTCTGGTCGGGCTGGCGATGATTCCGGTCTCGTTCCACGTCACCTCGACTCCTGGATTCTGTAACAGTTGTCACATCATGGAGCCTTACTACCAGTCGTGGAGTAAGTCCGCCCACAAGCATGTCGAGTGCCTGGCATGCCACCTGGCGCCGGGCCTTGCGGGAAAGATCAAGGGCAAGTGGCAGGCGCTTTCTCAACTGGCCCGCTACGTGACCCGCACTTACGGCACCCGACCCTGGGCGGAGGTGCTGGACGCCAACTGCACGGCTTGCCACAGTCACGAGTCGTTGCAGAAGGTGGTCCACAAGGGCAACTTCAAGTTCGACCACCGTCCGCACATCAACGGCTCGGTGCGGGACAAGAACCTGAAGTGCACGACGTGTCACACGCAGCTGGAGTCGACCACCCACATTTCCGTGGCCAAGCAGGCCTGCTACCTGTGTCACTTCAAGCCTACGGCCTCGGGCGAGCTGCCGAAGATGGCGGCTTGCACGACTTGCCACGACGCGCCCGACAAGAAGATCGAGTTCCAGGACTCGCCGATCGCCCACAAGGACCTGGTGGCCAGGGGATTGCAGTGCAACGCATGCCACTCGGGCGTCGTGGACGGCAACGGGCGGGTGTTGAAGATCCGCTGCCAGTCGTGTCACGCCGATCCGGAGAAGCTCAAGGCGATGGGCGAGGTCAGCAAGATCCACAAAGTCCACGTGAGCGGCAAGGGCGTCTACTGCCTCCGCTGCCACAACGAGATCAGCCACGAGCGCCGGCCGATGGACCTCGCGCGCTCGCGCGACGACTGCAGCGCCTGCCACGTCCGGATGCACGAGACCAACGCCGCGCTCTACGCCGGGACGCTGGGCGGCAACAACGCCCCCTCGCCGATGTTCACGAGCGGCATCGAGTGCCGGGCCTGTCATGAGGTCAAGAAGGGCGGTAAGCCGGACGAGTCGGCCTGTTTCCGCTGCCACTCGGCGCGCATTCACCATCTCCTGGATGGCTGGAGGGACAACCTGGCCCAGGGCCGCGAGACTCTGCAGGCCAATGTCCGGACCATCTGGGCGTCGGTTCCACAGAGGCCTTTCACCTCCTCGACGCAGGCAGCGATCAGCCAGGCCAACTGGGTGGCGAGCCAGCTCCAGGACGGTGCGGGCATCCACAACGTGCAGCTTTCCCGCAAGCTCATGATGGACGCCAACGCGGGCCTGAAGAAGGCCGTGGCGTCGCTGGCTCCGACCGTCCCGCTGACGTCGATGGAGATGGAGGCGCTGCCGGACCAGCCGGATACCAAGTGCGTCAATTGCCATTTCACGCTCGGCAAGGGGACCGTGCCGTACCTGGGGTATCCGTTCTCGCACAAGCGCCACGTGGTGGAGAACGGCATGCAGTGTTCGCAGTGCCACAAGAGCGGCGAGGCGAATCACGGAAAGATGATCGCCAAGCTCGAGGATTGCCAGGGCTGCCACGCGTTTCCGCCGGGAAAGTAGGGCTACGGGCCACGGGCTACGGGCTACGGGCTACGGGCTACGGGCTACGGGCTACGGGCCACGGGCTACGGGCCACGGGCTACGGGCCACGGGCCACGGGCCACGGGCTACGGGCTACGAGAGCAGGGTGAGTATTCATCGGGTGCACTCCGGCCGGGAGCGCGAAGACAACGGCGACGAGGCGTGAAAGCCCGGAGCCCGGAGCCCGGAGCCCGGAGCCCCTAGCCCGGAGCCCCTAGCCCGGAGCCCGTCGTCCGGACGAAATCGACGGACATTGTGTCCCGCGAGGGGACCGTGGCCAGGGTCGCCAGACACGCGCGTCCGCCTGCGGTCTGACGCAGCGCGTCACGACCGAGAGGATCGCGCAACGCAATTTGCGGCTCTCAGACCGGAAAACATGCGATCATGTCCGAGGCTTCGCCGCCGTTGGCATCAGACTTGCGCGCTGCCGCGGGACTGGAGAAAGGCGTTATGGACGATAGTTTGAACGGTTTGGGCTCCAAGAAGGTTTCGCGGAAAGACTTCCTCGACTTGGCCGTTGCAGCGTCGGCCGGATTGACGGCCGTCGGCATCGGCGTTCCCATACTCACTTACATCTGGCCTCCGCTGGAAGTCACGACCACGGCGGGCCAAAAGGTGAAGATCGCGGGACTCAAGGACATCACGCCTGTCAAGGCCAAGGCCGTGATGTTCAACAACAAGCCGGTGCTGGTGATCAACACGGGCGATAACTTCATTGCCCTGGCGGCGACGTGTCCCCATCTGGGGTGCGTCGTCAAATGGGACGAGCCGGCCGGGAAGATCATGTGCCCCTGTCACGGAGCTGCGTTCGACATCCGGGGCAACGTCCTGGGTGGCCCCGCGCCAAGCCCACTCGTCCCGGTGCCGCTGACCAAGGCTGCCGACGGGATTTACCTGGGCTAGAAGGGCCGGGTGCCCCTCGACACCCTTGCCTTCCCGCACACTTGATGAGGACTTATGAGCTACCTGGATCTCGTCCAGCCGACCGCTGGAGATCGACTCGCTGTTAGGGCTCTGAAGGCGACGGCGCGGTTCCTGGAGGACCGTATCCGGCTCGTCAGCTTGGTGGACTTCCTGGCCAGCAAGCCGGTGCCCCACGACCTCAACTGGGCCTACACGCTGGGCTCGGTATGTCTGTTCCTGCTGGCCAACCAGATCGTGACCGGCGTGCTGCTGGCGCTCTACTACCGGCCAGCCATCTCGGAGGCCTACGAGAGCGTCCGTCACATCGAAGAGGAAGTCACGTGCGGGTGGCTGGTCAGGCAGCTTCACGCCTGGGGAGCCAACCTGATGATCCTGGCGCTCTGCTTCCACATGGCGCGCGTTCTCTGGTACGGCTCCTACAAGAAGCCGCGCGAGATCAACTGGCTGATCGGCGTGGGACTGTTGCTGGCGACGCTCACGTTCGGCTTCACGGGGTACCTGCTGCCGTGGGACCAGCTGTCGTACTGGGCCAGCAAGGTGGGGACCGAGATCCCGGGCGCGCTGCCCGTCATCGGCTCCGTGCTGGTGAAGGTGATGCGCGGAGGCGAGGAGATCACCGGGGCCACGGTGGGGCGGTTCTATACGTTGCACACGCTGGTGTTGCCGGGCATCGTCCTGGGGCTGGTCTTCCTGCACCTGGCGATCATGCGCTACCACGGAATCACGGCACTGCCGGGCAAGGAGCACTCGCGCAAGGTCCCGTTCTTCCCGCACCACGTGATGAAGGACGCCATCTCGATCTACCTGACGCTGGCGGTGTTGTACGTGCTGGTGGTGGTGTCGCCCTGGAAGCTGCACGAAAAAGCGGACGCCCTGGTGACCCCCGAAGGCGTCAAGCCGGAGTGGTACTTCCTGTGGATGTACCAGTTCATCAAGTACTTCCCCCAGCAGATCGGCTTCATGTCGGGCAAGGTCGTCGGGATCGTGCTCTCCAGCGGAGTCTTCGGGTTGCTGGCGCTGGCGCCGGTGCTCGACTTCGGGGAAGGCCGTCTCATCCAGCAGCGCAAGCTGTTCATGAGCTTGGCCCTGGCCGTGCTCCTCGGGGTCCTGAGTCTCACCGTGCTCGGCTACATCTGCGAGCGGGATATTAGCCTGCTCGGAACGACCATCCACTTCGATATCAAGGGGTTCCCAGAGAAGGTGACGGGCAAATGAAGCTCGTGTCCCAGCATCACATCTTGCTGTCCTGTTCCCTGCTGATGGCCTTTTCGACGGCCCCGGTCCTCGCCTCCCAGCCCGAGAAGCCGGCACCGAAAACAGCCCTGTCCGCTGCGCCTTCGAACTCGGTTTCCTCCGCAGCCAAGGGCCCGTCCACGACGGCCGCGGACCCGGCAGCGGAAGCCAAGTTCCTCGCGAAGATGGGTTCCTGCGCGGAGTGTCACGCCGACAACGCGACGATCTTCCAGAAGTCCGTGCACGGCAGCGACGGCATCGCTTGTGTCGACTGTCACGGCGGCGATAGCTCCGTCGAAGTCGCCGAAGAGGCCCACGCCGCCACCAAGGGGTTCGTCGGCAAGCCCAGCAGGCGCGACGTTCCAGCCTTCTGCGCCAAGTGCCATTCCGACGCCAAACGGATGGCGAACACCGGGTTGCCCACGGATCAGTACGAGCAATACAAGAACAGCTTCCACGGGAAAAAGGTGCTCGTGGAGGGCGACAGCAATGCGGCTGTTTGCACCGACTGCCACGGCACCCACGACATCCTGAGCAAGAAGAATCCGTTGGCGCGAACGTATCGAGCCAACATCCCGGCGACCTGCGATCGCTGCCACGGCGACGACGCCAAGATGAACGCCTATGCGATCCCGACAGACCAGTTCAAGAAGTGGAAGCAGAGCTTCCACGGACGCGCCGTGCTGGAGAAGCACGACCTCTCCGCGGCCATCTGTACCGACTGTCACGGTAAGCACGACATCGTCAATCCCGAGGACGCCCACAGCCGAGTGCACCATTTGAGCATCGTCAAGACGTGTACGCGCTGCCACGCCGACGCCGAGCTGATGAAGCGTCACAATTTGTCCGCCGCGATACCCGCCGACTACGTCGCCGGGATTCATGGAATCGCGCTCCTGAAACGAGGGATCACGGCTGCTCCTGCCTGTACCAACTGTCACGGCAACCACGGGGCGCTGCCCCCGGGTGTGAAGCAGGTCGCGATGGTCTGCGGCCGCTGCCACATGCGCAGCGAAGAGTTCTACAACAAGTCTCCGCATCGCCAGGCCAAGGGCTTCCGAGGATGCATCGAGTGTCATAGAAATCACCGGATCGCGGAGCCAGGCTCCTGGCTGTTTTCATCGGCCTGCGAGCGCTGCCATCCGGGGGACAGTCCGGCGTCTGCGCGAGGCAAGGCCCTTGCCGAGACCTTCGATCGGGCGGTCTTCACTCTCGAGCAGGCGGCCAAAGAAGTAAAGGATGCGGCAGGCTACGGATTCTCCATGGAGAAGCTCGAGGCCGTCGTCGAGGAAGGACGTCAAGCCCGCGTCGAGGTCGTGCCCGCCCTGCACACGCTCGATCCGCGCGAGGCCGATCGCTTCGCGGAGAAGGCCACCGACATCCTCAAGACCGTCCAGCAGGGCGTCCAGCAGATCCGCATCCGGATCTTGATGCGTGCCGGAAGTCTCGGGATGGTGCTGATCGTGATCATGGGCATCGTGTTCGTGTTCAAGCTCAAGATCGATCGCCTGCACCACGAGGAAGAGGAAGAGGCGGCATTGCGGGCGGCGAACGGCGCCTCGGCCGGCGAGCCCCCTGCGGAGCCTGCTGCGGCTGACAAGACCAACGGTCTGAGCTGAGCGCGGCGCGGATTCCCAACTCCGGCGGCGGCGAGCCGTCTCCGCCGCCGCAGTGCGTGAAGCGTACAGTCGTCGCGGACGAAGTTCCGCTGGACAAGCTGAACACGAAGGCCCGGGGCCGCGCGCAGCGCTCACGCTTCCGCTTCCGCTCTTCCTGCGGGTGCGTTCGCAGCTCGTGAGCCCAATGCGGAGCGACCGTCGCTTCCGGTCCCTGCCCGCCCGAGAGGCCGCATCAACAGTGGCAGGCGCGGAGGCCTGCCCTACTGTTGAACCTTCGTGGCGACTCGGGCTTCCACATCCCGCGAACACACTCGCTTCGTGCGCCCGTCATCGGGACCTTGGAGACTCCGTGGTTCAACGAGGCTTCGAGTCCTGTGGACTTGAAGCCCGCCGATCAGTGGCCCTTGGCTGCAGGTGCCGACTTCGACGGAGCGGCGTGCGTCGGGTGCGCCTCCGGCTTGGGAACCGTCGCCTTTGCCGGACTGGCGGGCGCCGCAGTTGCGGGCGCGGTGGTGGTGGGAGCTGCCGCCTGGCCGGCAGTGCTGACGTACTCGATCAGATCTCTCATCTCGTCGTCGACGAACCTGGGCCACGCCACCTGATTGCCTTCGGAGGCCATCGCCTCCACCATGCTCGGCGCGTGGTTCCAGAGAGCCGAGGCGATCCCGCTGCGCGTGCGTAGCGCTTCCATGTTCGCCAGGTCCGGGAACTTGCCGTCGCCCTTGCCCGGGTGCCCGTGGCACTGCACACAGCCCTTTTGTTCGTAGAGTTGCCTGCCGTGCGCAAGATTGCCCGCGGTGTCGACATAACCCAGGAAACCCAGCAGCGCCATCAGGTCGCCCGTCTGCCGCACGTCCAGCACCGGCACCTGAATGCTCGCGCGCTGCATCGCCTGGATCATCGCAGGCGCGTGGTTCCAGAGCTTCGATGCTATGAGGGCGACCGAGCGAGCACCGGCGCCGGCGAGATCCGGTCCCACGTCGCCACGTCCCTGAGGGCCGTGACAGGTCGTGCAACCGCTGCTCTTCAGCACTTTCCAGCCGGCGGCCGGGTCGCCCATGGGCGAGTACTCGACGGAGCCGCCATCGCGCGAGCGAGCCCGAATGAACGCCAGGATCTGGGCGACGTCGTCCTCGTCGAGCGCGGGGCGGGTGATGCCCTTGATCTGCATGACGCCGGACATGGCCGGACCGTGGTTCCACATCGCCATCGCCATCCGCACGCCTGAGGGATGGCGGCCGAGCGAGTCGAGCCTGGGGCCGACGCCGTCCTTGGCCTCTCCGACGCGATGGCAGCGCACGCAGGAGCGCTCGGCGAAGAGCCGTTCGCCCTTGAGCGGATCTCCGTTTTCCTGAAGGCCTCCCAGCGAATGCAGGTAGGCGATCATGTCCTCCATCTGCTGGGACGTGAACTGCGGCCACTTCATCCCGCTCTTGCGCAAGGTGTCGATCATCCTGGGCGAGTGGCCCCACATCAACCCCACGAGCTGGAAGTAGGTGTGGGACCCGCCGATCTTCGCCAGGTCGGGAGCGTTCAGAGAACCCTTGCCCAGCACCGAGTGACAGCGCAGACACTGCTTCTCGAGAAGGATGCGCCGGCCCGCGCCCGGGTTGCCGGTGAAGTCCGGGATAGTGTCGACAGGCCCCTTCGCGGTCTGCCCCAGACCCAAGGCCGGGGAAAAAGCGCACGCGAAAAGCAGAATGCGAACCGACCGGATATAGCCGTTGACTCTCATTGGTAAGGAGCGGTTCATCCGCCTGTCGGGGCGGCCTCGGAGGGGGCTGCCTGTGGCGCCTCTTCCATCCCGGGCAGGTAGGCGCGGATGCGGGCTATCGATTCCGGGATGGCGACCTCGCGCCCCTCGCGTATCTCCCAGATCGACACGATCGGGAAGAACTTGGTGAACACCATGTAAAGCAGGATGAACATCGCGGTGCAGCCGGCCAGGTACGACCATTCCACCCACGACGGGACGTAGCTCACTTCACCGGCGGGCAGACGCGGGTTGACCAGCGTGGGCACGACGATCGTGTAGCGCTCCAGCCACATCCCGACGATTACCGTGGTGCTGGCGATCACGGTGCCGCTGATGGTGCGGGTAGCGGCACGGCACAGGAGCGTCATCGGGATGACGAAGCAGCAGACGACCATGGTCCAGAAGTAGATCGCGTAGGGGCCCGTGACCTTGGCCCAGAAGACCACCATATGCGAGGGCTCGCCGCCGTAGAAGGCGGTCAGGTATTCGCCGAAGGTGAAGTAGAACCAGAACAGCGTCATCACCAGCAGCAGCAGCCCCAGGTTGTTGAAGTGCACGGGGCGCAGGTAGTCCTGCAGGCTATAGACGCGGCGCAAAATGGCCATCGAGATGATCAGGGCGGCGATCCCCGAGAAGATGGCGCCGGCCACGAAGTAGGGACCGAAGATCGTGCTGTGCCAGAAGGGCTGGATGGTCATCGCAAAGACCCACGAAACGACCGTGTGGACGCTGACCGCGATGGGGATGATGATGACGGCCATGAAGCCGATGCACCTTTCCAGAAGGTGGTGCTGGCGAGGCGAGCCGCTCCAGCCGAGGGCGAGTAGCCGGTAGAACCAGCGGGGACGCACTCCCATGTCGCGCAGCAGGGCAATGTCCGGGATGAGCGGCAAGAAGAGGTAAATGATGCTCCCGGTCAAGTAGCAGGAGATGCTGCAAGCGTCCCACAGCAGCGGCGAGCGGAAGTGCGGGTGCAGCAGCACGTTGAAGGCGCGATCGGGCCGTCCCAGATCGGCCAGGACGTTGGCCAAGCCGAAGACCAGGACCATCACGGTGATGACCTCGGCACACCGGGTGATGGAGCGGCGCCATTCCGCCTTCACCAGCCTCAGGATCGCCGAGATCAGGGTGCCCGCGTGGCTGATGCCGATGAAGAAGACGAAGTTCGTGATGTAGACGCCCCAGAACGTGGGCCGGTTGAGTCACGTGACCTGCAAGCCATTGGCGATCTGCTGGGTGAAGCCGTAGACGCCCCACGCGACGATGGCCAGCAGGAGGGCAGCCGTCCAGTAGAACGCCGGTCCCGTCTCCAGAATGGGACGCAACAGCACGGCGACGTCGTCGAACTCTCCGGGGCGGGGTTCGTGTGCGAGCGAGTCCTTCACGTCGTTACACCCACTTCGTCAGGTAGCTGACCTTCGGCTCGGTCCACAGCGCTTTGATGAGCTCCACTCCCTCCCGGAACCGCCGCACGCGGCGCTCCCGGGGCATCTGGAACTGGCTGTAATGGTGGTCCCGGCCCAGTCCGACCCCCAGGATGGCCCGGCCGTTGCTCAGGTAGTCCAGCGTGGCCACCTGGTGCGCGACATGGATGGGGCTATGGACGGGCAGGACGACCACGGCCACACCCAGCCGGATCGCCGTGGTGACCGCGGCAGCGTATGTCAGCACC
>JACQFU010000429.1 GCA_016199905.1 Candidatus Wallbacteria bacterium | reverse complement strand
ATGCAGCGGCGCAAACCGGCCCGCATGCCTTCCCGGGTTCGCGACCCGCCCCGCCCGCGCCGCCTGCGCTTTCGCTGACCGTGGGGCCCGTCGTTCCCGCAGTGAAGACCGCTTCCCGCGGTCCGAAGGGAAACTCCACGGGCGCGCTCCCGCTCTCGGAGCCTCCCGCTCCTCCAAAGACAGACGCCGCGTCCCCGCCACCGGCGCCGCCGCGCGCGACGGCCCATTTCGGGCGCACAGGCCCCAACGCCAGCCAGGCCGTCTGGGCGATCGCGCCGGCCGGCGTCGCATCTCAGGTCTTCGCGTGCGATCAAGAGGTCTTGCTGAGCGTCGCTGCGCGCCCGGAGGGCGGCATCGCCGTCGGAACCGGCAACAGCGGACAGTGCTTCCTCGTCGGCCGGGACGGCCGCCTGACTCGCTGGGTCAACCTGGAGGAAGGACAAGCGATGGCGTTCCTGCGCCGGTCGAACGGCGACCTGCTCGTGGGCACGGGCAATCCGGGCCGCGTCCGTTCGCTGTCCGAGGCTGCCGCGACGACGGGAACGCTGACGACCGAGGCGCTCGACGCCGGGCTGCCGTCCCGTTGGGGCAGGGTGTCCTGGCGGACGCGCGGCCAAGGTGAGATCCGGATTGCAACGCGCAGCGGCAACTCGGAGCGGCCCGACGCCGCGTGGAGCGACTGGTCCGCCGCGCTTTCGGCGCCGGAGGGCAGCTCGATTTCCAGCCCTCCTGGGCGGTTCCTGCAGGTGAGGCTCTCGCTGGCCGGCCGCGCCGGAAAGGACTCGCCCGTCCTGGAAAGCCTGCGACTGAACTACCTGCCCGCGAACGCCGCCCCTTCAATCGACTCGCTGGAGGTAACCAGTCCGGTGGCCGAGGTCTACGCAGAACACCGCGAACCTTCCATCAAGGAGCGCGACCGCCAGTTCGAAGCCGCCAAGAAGCGCCCTCCCTTGGGCATGCGGCGTATCAAGTGGGACGCTTCCGACCCCAACCGGGACCGGCTCTCGGCGCTGCTGTTCTTGCGCGAGGCCAAGGAGAAGAGCTGGCGGCCGCTGCTCGACGAGCCGACCGCGGCCAGCGAGTACGACTGGGACGTGCGCAACACTCCCGACGGCGTCTATCGCGTGAAGGTGGTGGTGAGCGACGGTTGGTCGAACCCGCCCGGGACCGCTCTTTCGGCGTCCCGCGAGAGCGAGGCCTTCGTCGTCGACACGAGCCCGCCCGCGATCTCGACCCCTCAGCTCGCCGTCGCCAGCGGCGTCGCGACCGTGACGGCCACTGTCGAGGACTCCACTTCGAATATCCTTTCCCTGGAGTACCTGCTCGACTCGGGGGACTGGACGCCCACAGCGCCGAAGGACGGGTTCGCCGACAGTCGCCGCGAAGAGTTGGCTATGGAGCTTCGGGGCCTCTCGCCGGGCGAACATGCGCTCGCCCTGCGCGCCCGGGACGAGGCCGGCAACGTCGCCAACGTGCGGCTCGTCATCGACGCGCGGTGACGGGAACGGCGCTTACTTCCAACCCCGCGGACATCCGCGGGCGCAGGCCAAACTGAGCTCGCGTTCTCGGTCTGCGGCGATCGGTTCGTCCAGCGACTCGAACACCTCGGCCATGGCCGTATGCGCGCAGGGAGAGCCCGGCCGCAGCCGTACCGCCTCCGCCGCGTCCTCGAGCGCAGCCCGGGCATCCCCCGAACGAAGGAAGGCCCGCGAATGCTGAAGGTGCAGCCGTTCGTGAAACCGCCTCGCCACGCATAGGCCGACCAGGCCTCCCAGCAACGCGCCGCCCAGCCCGTTGGCCCAGCCGGTGGACACCAGCCGCAGGGCGTCGAAGACGACGTATCCGGTAAAGAGACAGCTCGCGCCGAGATACCCCGCGAGCAGCCGCAAGATCAGAGCCCTGGGCGTTGCCGGCGATGCCAACCGGGTGCCGGCATTCTGTCCCGGCGTTCGCTGCGCGAGCTCGTCCAGCGCTGCCACTAGATCGTGAAGCACCGGCGCCGATGGGCCCACGACCGGCATGGTGCGGACGCCTTGCCTGTAATGAAGGACAGCGTCCTGTGTCTTGCCGTCCCGCTGCAACAAACGACCGGCCCGGTGGTGGGCTGTCAGTCCCACGACGCCGCCCGGGGAGAGCTCCGCAGCGCGCCGGTACTCCGTCGATGCGCCTTCGGTATTGCCGGCCTGTTCCAGCGACTGGCCACGCCAAAGGCTCGCGGCGGCCCTTGCCTGGATCGCCAGGAAACAAGCCCCCGTTCCCAGGATGATGAACCCGAGCGCAAGCCCGAGCTGGTGGGGCGCGAATGCCCTGTAGTTGCTATCGATCGCGAGCGCGGCGAGCACCATCAGCGCGGCCATGGCGGTCCACGCTGCGAGCATCGCCAGCGCAAGGGGCCTCGTACTTGGCTCGCAGGCTCCCGCCGCCATCAACTTGCTGCCTGGCGCGGAGGGGCTTTCTCCCGACGCTCCGGAGGCCGCCGCCTCGAGGCGCTTCAGTTCCTCTCGGGCCTCGGCCGCGCGGGCTGCGCGCGTCCCCGCCGAGGCCAGAGCCTCCCGAGCGCCCGCGAGATCGCCGGCCCACATCAGCGCGAAAGCGCCCCGTGTCGCGGCGTTCGCGAGATATTGGTGGACCAGCGCGTAGAGCAGCGTCGCGCCGAAGAGCCCGCCTGGCACTCCGGCGGCCAGCCTTTCGGACAGAAGAAATCCAGTGACTCCTCCGATGGCCGCGAACATGACCCTCCAGAGGCTGGCACTGGGGATTCCGGGCGTCGGCGCCTGCACCGCCCCGCGCCGCCGGAGCAACTCGCGCAGGTTGTGAACGGCGTCGATCGACACCCCGTCCGACTCGTCGAGCCCGCAGAGCACGGCGCGGTACTCGCGCACGGCACCGGCTTCGTCGCCTTGCTGTTCGAGGGCCGTGGCCAGATTGTACCGGGCCACCGAGCCCCCGAGAATCCCGGCTGCGCCGAGGGCTTCGGCGTACACCTGGCAGGAGCCGGGCAGATCGCCCGACTGCTGCAGAGCCAGCGCCAACCTGTTGAGCCGCAGGCTCCTGGCGCTCGCGAGCAACAGCAGCGCCAGGATGAACCACAGCGTTGCGCAGAGCAAAGCGAGTTGTACGGTCGGCCAGTGCCGCAAGAGCAGCCGCGATATGAAATCGGGCGCGAGCACGGCCGCGAAGAGACCCGTCATGCAGGCCAGGAAGGCCACGGACAGCCCGACGCTCCAGCTGGACGGTTCGTGGGGTCCCGCGCGCTGCGGGCTCGAGGCCACAGGCGGCAGTCCGGCATCCGCGTTGGAGGATGAGAGGCGAGCCATCAGCGCAGAGAGGCTGCGCCGGGCGCTCTGCGAGCCGGGTTCTCGGCTCAGCGCATTCCGGTAGGCCAGCCGCGCCGCGTCGAACTGCCCCGAGGACTCCAGCACCCGCCCGATTTGAACGTGCCCTTCGGCCCCGAGATCGCGGAGGCGCATGGCCGTGCGTACCTGGGCCAGCGCGGCCTCCGCGCTCCCCTCCTCGGCGAGGCGCATCGAGAGTTTCAAATGGGCCCGCGCCTTGGCGGAGGCAGCCAGCGCCAGCGAGAAACCCAGCGCCAGCAGCGCGTAGCCGGGCCCGCGGGTCCAGTGCGTGATCGCGGGCATTCCAGGCACGACTCCCAACAGCGCGAGGCCCGCAAGAAAGAGCATCCAGAGCAGTGAAAGTTGTCCATCCCACAACTGAGGCGCGGCCGGCGATTCGGCCCCCGCGCCGGACTCCGCGCTTCCCTGGGCTGCCAGCTGATGCAACGCCAGAAGAAGGTTCCCACGGGCGGCCTCGCGCAGCTCGGGAGTCGAGCGAGAGACGCCGGCAAGCAACAGGCCTCGTCCGGGACGGAGCGCCAGCCGGTACCGTACGGCAGCACCTTGGAGGTCGCCCGCGCGATGCAGGACCGCACCGAGATTGTACTCGGGCAGGCTCCACAGGCGGCCGCCCAGCTTGGAAGCGATCCGGAACTGCTTGGCGGCGGCCTCCGGAGCGCCAGCCCGCTCGAACCGCACGCCGCGGCGGACGTGGATCGTCGCAGCGATCTCCATCGAGAAGATGAAAAACCACCAGGCGCCCATGAAGGCCATGGCTCCCAGGGCCAGCGAACCGGTCCAGTTTCCGGATTTCGAACCGCGATAGGCCGGGACCCCAGCCAGCAGAAGGAGGAGGGCCGCTCCCAAGCTCAGGCTCCAGAGGCCCAGAGTCCAGCCCGGAGACGCTTCGAGCGGCCCCCGCGGGCGAGGCGCCGCCGGCGGAGGGGCCGCACTTTCCCTGGACAGTCCGGCAGTCTGGGCCTCGGCATTCTCGGTCGTCGTCATGGAGCTTCTCCCTGCGTTCGTCCCGAGTTGTCCCGGCGCTCGAGCGCCCGGGAACGGGATCGGCTCCGTGAGTTTGACCCGCAAGTCTCGGCCCGTCAAGACATCGCCGGTTCGCAAATCGTCCCGGACGAGACCGGAGCCCCGAGGACCGAAGCCGCGAGGCCCTAGCTCTCCAGCCTCCCCATCAACTTGATCGTCCCCAGGAGGCCGGCGAAGAGCAGGACGGCCAGGGTGGGGCTGGAGGAGCCGCTGGGGGTGAGCACCACGAAGCAGAGAAACGCCCCGACCAGGACGTTCATCAGGCAGAGCGAAGCGAGCGCGCGTCGGGGCAGCCGCTCCTGACCGGCCCAGCCGAGCAAATCGAGGAGCACCATCAGCAGGATTCCGCCGGCGATGTCGGGGGGCGTGTACTTGCGCGCGGCGGCGGCGGCCTCCGCGGCGGCAGCGGCCCGCAGGAACGCGTCGGGCACGGGCACGACGCGGGCTGGGCCGATGGAGGAGGCGGCCAGCTTCGACGCGAGCACCACCTGGGCCTGCCGGATCTCGAGCTTCACCACGGGCCGGTGAGAGCTGGTGCGCGGGACCCGTAGGAACTCCTCGATCGTCTCCCAGCCGATCTCCAGGTGACCGAAGATGGTGTACTTCCCGTCCAGGTGCGGCGAGTCGGCCAGCAGGACGGAAAAGGAGGTCTCGGCGCTGTCGGGGTCGTTGTCCTGGTGGGCCATGGTGAGCGTCCCGCGCCGGTGTTTCAGCGCCGAGAGCTCGGCCTTCAGCGGCACGACGGCCTGGCGCTGTTCCGGAGTCAAAGCAGTCGAACGCTCCCTTGCGTCGGCAATCTGCACCAGGAACGCCGGGTCGACCCGAAAGAAGTTCGTCGTGTCGTACACGCCTAGCCGCGCGAGCTTGAGGACCTGCGCCACGTGGCGCGGCGCGACGTCCGGGTAGAGCGCGAGCACCAGGTCGCCCGCCACCGTCCGCAGCACCAACCGCTCGTCCCCCACCCGCGGCGGGGTCTCCGCGGTAACCGTCAGGGTTGCGCCGGCGAGGAGCGCCAATAGCACGACGCGCCTCCGAAGAAGCCCCCAGCCGCCCAGGACCGAGGGGCGCGGGTCGTTTCTCACCCCGCCTCCTCTCCCAGGAGCTCGGGCAAGCTCGCCATCAGCGGCGAGGAGACGGCCGGACTGCGCAGCTTCCAGATCACTCCGTCGACGAAGAAGTGGTGGAGCTGCACGCCGGCGATCGCAATTCCGGTGGCGAACTCCAGCGGCAACCCCGCCGCGGAGATCAGTCGCGGGAACACCCAGAAAAGTGCCGCACCGCCGGCGACGTTCAACGCCCCCCAGCGGAGGCTCTCGGACAGGACATAGCCCTTCGAAGGCGGCAGCCTTTCCAGGTCCAGCCGCTCCTTGAGCTGCATCGACCATGCGATCAGCAGGTACTGAGCGCTGTGAAAGAACGGGACAAACTCGGCAAAGGATGCGACGCCGGCGCCCGTGACGAACCAGATGTACTGGGAGACTGCGGGCAAGAGCACGATGGTCGGAATCGGTTTTCCCCGCTGCCGCGACATCCGCACGGCCGCCGCGACCAGGCCCAGGGCCGCCAGCCGGGTCCACCACTCCATCAGCGTGACGGTCCACCCGGGCAGTCCCATCCCCGGATAGGCGATGCCGTAGTAGGTGTTGCCCGCGACGCCTGTTTCGGCCCGCATCGTCGCCGTGAGGAAGGTGCCGAACACGAAGCCGGAGAGTGCCCACCGTTCCAGGGGTTCGAACTTCAGGCCCGCGCGGCGCGCGTAGAGCAAGCAAATGCCCACCGTCTGTCCGCTGAAGTGGT
>JACQFU010000428.1 GCA_016199905.1 Candidatus Wallbacteria bacterium | reverse complement strand
AGCTCGCGGCGCGCGCCGGCGAAGTCGAGCGCTGGGAGGGCGCCGTGCTGCGGATCGACATCTTCGGCAATCTCATCACCAACTTGCCGCGGGAGCACTTCGGCCCGCTGTTCGATCGTTACCCCTTCGAGTTATCGGTCCCGGGCGGGTCGTCGCTGACGCGGCTGGCCCCGACCTACCAGGCCGCTCCGAAAGGGGCGCCCGTGGTGATCTGGGGCAGTTCGGGCACGCTGGAGATCTCGATCCGCGAGTGGTCGGCGGCCCGGGTGCTGGGCGTGGCCCAGGCCGGCGCTCGGCTGGAGGTCGCATTCCTGAAAGGAGAAGACGCATGAGCGAGAAACTTGGGCCGGCGACTCCGCACGAGTGGGATGGCGCGACGATCCTGTCCTACTGTGGCAAATCGCCCGTGATTCATCCGTCGGTCTGGCTGGCCGCCGGGGCGCGCGTAATTGGCGACGTGGTGTTGGAAGAGGACGCCAACGTCTGGTTCAACGCCGTGATCCGCGCCGACGTGCACAAGATCCGGATCGGAAAGCGCACCAACCTGCAGTACGGCGTGGTGATCCACGCCACGTTCGAGAAGTACCCGACGACCATCGGCTCGGACGTCACGGTCGGCCACTCGGCCATCCTGCACGCGTGCACGGTAGAGGATCTGTGCTTGATTGGGATGGGCAGCGTGGTGATGGACGACGTGGTGGTCGGCACGGGCAGCCTGGTCGCCGCCGGCACTGTGGTGAGCCCCGGGACCAAGATCCCGCCTGGATCGCTGGTGGTCGGCGTTCCCGGGAAGGTCCGCCGCCCGTTGACGGCCGAAGAGTCGCACCACTTGCGGGTAAGCGCCGACAGCTATCTGCAATACGTGCGCAACTACAGGAATGGGTGACACGGCGCCGGCGCGACCCGACGCCGTCAAGCCCTGGGACATCCTCGGCGAGCTGATCTCGGCCGCGGCGGCGGGCGGCGGGCCGGAAAGGCTTGCGGCCGTCCTCGACCGGTTCGAGCTTCCGGGCTTCCTGGGTTTCTTCACGTCGCAGGAGCCGGCGGGGTTTCGGCCGTTCCTGACGGCGCGAGCGGCCGCCAACCTCGGCCAGACGGGTGTGGCGGCGCTGGTGCGGGCGCTTTCGGAGACACTGGGAGCCTTGGCGGAGGGGCAGGGCACGGCGAGCGCCCAGCCGGTGGCCGTCGAGTACGCCGCGCGTTCGCGGGCGCACTGTTTTCCCATCTACGACGGCGAGGCGGTCGCCGGAGGAGTGGTTTCCTCCGCCGACTCGGAGTGCGCCGGCTTGCCACGTATCGTCGAGTGCCTGCAGGTGCTGCTGTCGCGCGCCTCGATGGAGGCGCAGATGCGCGCCTATGGCCAGGCCATCGACTTCCTGAACGACATCTATCGCTCGAACCTGGAACGCCAGGAGGCGGAGGCGGCGCTGGGCGTCGAAATCACGCTCTCGAAGCTCGCGCAGCTCTTCCGTTTCGACGCCGCGGCGCTGGCCCTGCCGGAGAGCGACGGCTGGATCATGCTCCACTGGCTCTCGACGGACTGCCCGCCCACCTTCGCCGGGGAGGTCCGCCGCCAGACGTTGACGGCGCTGGAGCGGGTCCAGGGCGCCTCGCAGGAATCCGTCCGGCACGTGATGCTTTGGCAGCACCGGCCTCCTCCCGCGGTACCGGAGCCCAACAGTTACTTCATCCATACACTCCAGTTCGATCAGCAAGGCCGGCGGGCCGGGATGCTGGGGCTCTACTCGGCCTCGCAGGACATTCTCACCACGGTGGAAGTGCAACTGCTGGTGCTGCTGACGCCGGGCCTGGCGATCGCTTTCCGCAACAGCCAGCTTCTCTTTGCGCTGGAGCGCCAGGCGAAGGTCGACGAGATGACCGGCCTCTACAATTACCGGACGTTCCGGGCGCTGCTGGGCCGCGAATTCACGCGCCTGGAGCGCTACGGCGAGCCGCTGTCGCTGGTGTTGCTCGACATCGACTTCTTCAAGAAGGTGAACGACACCTATGGCCACCAGATGGGAGACCAGGTGTTGCGGTCGTTGGCAAAGCTGCTGATGGAGAGCAAGCGCGGCGTCGACGCGGTGGCCCGCTATGGCGGCGAGGAGTTCGTGATGGTGCTGCCCGACACCGATGCAGACGGCGCCGCGCAGCTGGCCGAGCGCGTGCGGAAGCACGTGTCGTCGCAGCCCATCTTGCCGGACCGTCCCCTGACCGTGAGCATGGGCGTAGCCACCTTCACCGCCTCCGCCCGCGGAACGCAGGACGAGCTGATCCACCGGGCCGACATGGCGCTCTATCGGGCGAAGCAGTCAGGGCGCAATCGCGTCGAGGCGGGCTGAGGGTCGAACGAGAGGTTCCTCGAGTACGCGATGGGCAGGCGGAACCGCGAACTCGCGAATCCGGCCGAGCGGGCCAGCCGAGCCGGAGCGAGGAACTCGGGAACAGTCGGTCAACGCTCCGCAGCGAGAATCTCGGCAGGTCGAAAGCCGAAGCCTCTCAGCACGTGCGACTCCAGGCGGTCGTCGCCGGTGCCTTGCGCGAAGGCCTGGTACATTCCGTCGACCAGCTCGAGCATCATCACCTGGCCGGCATCGAGATCGACGAGCCAGTACTCGCGCACGCCGTACTTGGCGTAGATCTGCAGCTTCTGGACGCCGTCTCGGGCCGCCCCGCTGCGATTGAAGATCTCCACGGCCAGATCGGGCGCGCCCTTGACGTGCTGAGCCACCAGCTCTTCGACGCGCTCGGCGCGGATGTATAGGATGTCGGGTTGCACGATGGCGTGAAGCCCGAGCTCCACGTCGGCGGGGGCACTCACGAAATCTCCTCGATCGCCGGTCTCGCTTTGCCAGCGAGCGAGCAGCGCGCAGAGCCGCCAAGAGGTCTTTTGATGAAAGTGACTGGGTGCGGGCTCGCGCACCAACTGTCCCTCCAGGACCTCGTACCGGAAGCCGTCGTCCGGGGTCAGCTCGTAGTCTGCCCAGGTCAGTCGCTTGGGTGCCGGTTGCTCCATCTCAGTCCCTTCTCCCAGTCGAGTATACCTCGGTTGGGAGATCCGGACCCGGGTCCAGGAACGCGACATAGGCCGCCAGCACGACCCACTGGAACAGGAAGAGGTTCATCGAGTACTCGATGGCCAGGTGGAACAGGGCGCCGGCGAGCAGGAGCGGGCGGCGAAGACATCGCACCCAGAGGCCGACTCCCAGGGCTAGCTCCGGCACCAGCGTGCCCCAGGTGAAGAGCTGCACCGACCAGAGGTGGTCGAAGAGATACGGTACCGGGAACCGTTGCAGGTCCACGAGTCGAGCCGAGTAATGAAGCGCCGTGCCGCCGACCCAGAGGTCGCCGCCCAGCTTCCACATCACGGTCGCCACGTACATCAGGGAGAGCTGCAGCTGGATGAGGCGCCGCGGCCACGGAGCGACGAGCGGCTCGGCGGGCGCCTGCGCCGACAGCAGCCGGTCGAGCGAGAACGTTTCTCCGGCTCGCGAGAACGCGAGGTAGAGCGCGAGCATGCGCAGAAGCGAATCTCCTCGCGAGAGCAATAGCGGATTTCGCGAGTGGAACGAGGCGAGGCCGAGAAACACCGCCCAGCAGCTCAGCCGAGTCGCCAGCCCGGTGGTCATTGCGGCCGCGGCCAGCAGGAATAGCGCGTGGAACCCGGCCAGCCAGGCGCCGCCCGGGGGCAGCAGTGCGAGCAGATCGAGGCGCGGAGCCGCGGGCAGCTGGCCGGCGACCGCCAGCGAGAGCACGCCGCGGGCGCCGAACCAGCGCTCCAGGTCGGGGCGGATCAGCAGACCGTAGGCAAACGCCAGCAGCCCCGTGAGAACGCGGCAGGCGGCCAGAGTCGCGGGCGGCTCCGGGGCGAAGAAGAAGCGATCCCACGCGCGAGCGAAGCGCGCGTGCCAGCGCGGAGCGAGGCCGCTCGCATCCGTGGAACCTGTCGAGGTCACAGCGCCTCTCCCGCGGGGAGCTCGAGTGTGTAGAGATCCTCTGCGCGTGGTTTCTCGGGTACCGCGGCAGCTTCGGGCGGCGGGATCGAAACCGAGATTCGCCGCAACCGCACACGCACGGGCCGCCGCGATCCGGCGGCGTGGAGGCGCGCAACGTATTGGGCGGCGTCCGGCAGGGCGGCCGCGTACTCGGGGCGCAGCAGGCGGTCCTTCCATTGCCGCTGTAGTTGCTCCAGGAAGCGACGGGCCGGGGGAAGCAGCTCCGGCCGGGCGAAGTCGAAGGTGCTTTGGCTGCCGTCCTGAAAGGTGACGACGGCCTCCAGCCGCGTGTTCCAGTCGGGAGGGTTGGGGGCGAACATGTCCCACAGCTCCCAGCAGCCGGTCCAGAGCAGGTACGGCTTCACCAGCGGCAGGAGCCTCGCGCGGGCCGGTTCGGGCAGGGGAATCGCAGCCAAAGCGATTGCCATGAGGTGCCAGGCGAGCCACCCGCTCAGGAGCGCTTTGAGCCAGGGGGATGGCGAACCGTTTTTTGAAATCGCGTTCACTTCGATTGAATCCTCCCACGAGCCATGATAATCTTCCGGCTCCCGCGGGTCGCTCCGGCGCCGCGCTGCGAAGGAAGGTGTCCGCCTTGACTGGATCGTCGAGACGCGTTTTTTTCTCCATTCTTGTCCTTCTCGGGTTTACCTCGATCGGGTGCTGCGTTCGCGTCTCCAAGACGTCGGACATCGAGGACCTGAAGGCGCGCCTGGCCAAGGCCGAGCAGCGGGCGGACACGATCGAGAGTTCGATCAAGGTCAACGAGCGTGTGGCCGCGCTGGAAGCCCGCATCGCCGAGCTCTCGCGCGCCGGAGCTCAGCCTCCGGCGTCCGGGCAGCAGTCGGCGGCAGTCGCAGTCGCGCTCCCGGCCGTGCCGGCGCAGGGTTCCGCGGCGGCGACGCCGATCGCCGAGCATCCGGAGCGGCGCGGCGGCGAATACCGGCAGGGAATCGGGACGGACCCGCCCAGCCTCGACCCCGCGCACATCTCGGATACGACCTCCGACCGGGTGGGGCTTTGCATGTTCGAGGGGCTGGTCGAGTTCAACGAAGAGGACCTGGGCTTGCAGCCCTGCATCGCGAAGTCGTGGGAGACTTCACCGGACGGCACGGTCTTCACGTTCAAGCTTCGAGACGACGTGAAGTTCCACAACGGCAAGCTGGTCACGGCCGACGACTTCGTCTACAGCTTCGCGCGCCTCCTGGAGCCGAAGACCGCTTCGGAGCGCACGTGGCTGATGGAGGAGGTCCTGGGGTACAAGCCCTTCGCGGCGTTGCTGGCGGCGCGCGGCCAGCTCAAGTTCGTGGCGGAGGGGCAGTTCGAGAAGGTGGAGGCCGACAAGGTCCACGACGGGCTGCTGAAGCTTCGCGACGTGAAGCAGGAGGAGCTGGAGAAATGCGGCGCGCCCGATCCCAAGGGACTGGCGGCCGCGGCGGCCAAGGCGTTGGCCAAGATGGAAACGATCGAAAAGGCAGTCGACAAGGGGCGCGCGGAGCTGGCCAAGGTGCCCGTGGAGCCGGAGCTACTCAAGTCGCTGGAGAACTTGAAGCTCTGGGACTTCATCTCCAAGGGGCTGGTGGCGCCTGACAAGACGACGCTGCGGATCACGCTGGGCCGGCCGTTTGCGCCGTTCCTGACGATCCTGGCGATGCGCAACGCGGCGGTGGTGCCGAAAGAGGAGGCCGAGAAGTGGGGCGACCAGTTCTCGCAGCATCCGGTCGGCACGGGCCCCTTCAAGTTCGTGAAGTGGGATCACGCCGTGGCAGTCGAGCTGGAAGCCTTCGACGATTACTTCCTGGGCCGGCCCTTCGTCGACAAGATGAAGTTCCGGGTTTTGCCGGACGACGTGGCGCGGCTCAACGAGTTCGAAATCGGCAACATCGAGTCGATGAACGAGATCCCCGACGAGAAGTACGAGGCGATCAAGGCAAACCCGAATTTCCCGGGCGTCATCGACGAGATGGAGACGCTCAGCACGTATTACATCGGGTTCAACGTCACGAAGAAACCCTTCGACAACCCGCTGATCCGCCAGGCGTTCAACTGCGCCACGCGCAAGGACACGATCCTCAACGTGATCCGTCGTGGCCGCGGCAGCCTGGCCAACGGCGTGCTGCCGCCCGGGATGGTCGGCTACAACAAGGAGCTGAAGGGCTACAACTACGACAAGCAGCGAGCGCTGGACCTGCTGAAGCAGGCCGGCTATCCCGACCCGTCGAAGCTGGGAGAGATCGAGTTCTGGTACAACGCCACCTCCGCCAACGATCCCAACGCCAAGCTGGCGGAGGTGATCCAGCAGAACCTCAGGGAGATCGGCGTCACGACCAAGCTGCAGAGCACCGACTGGGCCACCTACATCAAGAAGGTGGATCGCGGCGAGTTGGGACTGTTCCGGATGGCCTGGGTCGCGGACTATCCCGACGCGGACAACTTCCTCTACATTCTCTTCCACTCCTCGATGAAGGGCGAAGGCGGCAATTATGCCTTCTACAGCAATCCGAAGGTCGACGCGCTGCTGGAGAAAGGGCGCCGGACGGTCGACCCGAAGGCGCGCGTGCCGCTTTACCAGGAGGCCGAGAAGATCATCGTGGAGGAGGCCCCCTGGGTGTTCCTCTATCACGCCAAGCAGGCGTTCCTGCACAAGAACTACGTGAAGGGCGTGAAGCTGACCGCGATGGGTCCCGACGCCATCCGGATGCGCACCGTGTGGCTAGACAAGTCCATGATGAAGACGAAGTAGCCCGCGTCCGATGCTGAACTACACGATCCGCCGCCTGCTGTTCGCCATCGGCGTCATCTGGGCCGTCTACACGGTGACGTTCTGCCTCGCGCACATCGAGGTGCTGACGCCGCTGGTAAACACCGTCGAGTCTTGGCGCGGGATTCCCGAGAAGGAGTGGACGAAGCTTGGTCTGGCCGACCCGGTGCGGTTGAAGATGGGCCAACACGGCGACGTCAATACGATCGAACGGATCCGCGAAGAGCTGGGATTGAACGATCCGCTGTTCCTGAACCTGCGGGCGTTCCGGACGGGTTCGATCGTTTCGCCGGCGACCTGGCAGCAGTTCTTCACGGACCAGCGGTACAAGACGCAGTACTTCCGCCACTTCTGCAACGCGCTTTTCGACCAGGACCTGGGAAAGACCATTCGCACCCGCGAGGACGTCGCCGAGATCATCTGGCGAGGGGCGAAGGTGACGGTGCAACTCGCGGCGGCGGGGATCGTCCTGGCGATGGCGATGGGACTGGTCCTGGGGATTCTCTCGGCGGTCTACCAGAACACCTGGATCGATCATTTCTGCATGTTCTGGGCGATCGTCGGGATCTCGGCGCCGGTCTACCTGGTGGGCCTGATGATGATCATGTTCTTCATCAACTGGCTGCGGCTGATCCCGGGGCTGGGAATGGAGGAAAGCCTGCTGCCGTACCTGACGATCGACGTGCCGTGGTTCTTGATACCGCCGGGCTGGACGATCGAGTTCCAGCTGCCCACGTACCTGGTGTTGCCGGCGCTGGCGCTGGGGGTTCGGCCCGGGGCGGCCCTGGCGCGGATGATGCGCACCACGATGCTGGAAGTCATCCGGCAGGATTACGTGAGGACGGCGCGGGCCAAGGGGCTCGACGAGTTCACGGTGATCATCAAGCACGCGGCGCGCAACGCCCTGATCCCGGTAGTGACGGTGCTGGGCCTGGAGCTGGCGGGGCTGCTGACGGGTGCCATTCTGACTGAAACGGTCTTTTCACTGCCAGGACTGGGATACCAGTCCTGGCAGGCGCTCAAGGACCTGGACTTCTCGCTCATCATGGGCACGGTGCTCTTCGTGTCGGTCATCTACGTGATGGCCAACCTTCTGGTGGACCTCTCCTACGCGCTGCTCGATCCGCGCATCCGATACAGCTGAGAACCCGATGGATACGACTGGCATCCTCATTACCGTCGACTACTCCAGCCCGCTCACGTGGGTGCGACTAGCGGTGGCGGTCTTCATGGTCCTGGCGATGCTGGCGCCGCTCTTGCCGGTGTCGAAGCGCGCCAGTCTCTGGCTCGATGCCTGGAAGCGGCTCAAGAGAAACCACGGAGCGATGGTGGGGTACTACATCGTGCTCGTGCTCTGCCTGATCGCGTCTCTGGCGCTCTGGATCAGCCGCTACACGCCCAGCTACCAGGACTACGACGCGCTGACGGCGCGTTCGACGATAACCAAAGCCGGCGGCGGTTCAGGGTGGTTCCGCGTGCCCGACTTCACTCCCAAGCACTGGCTGGGCGTCGACAGCTTGGGCCGCGACATCTACGCGCGCTTGGTGCACGGCAGCGTCATCAGTCTGGAGGTTGCCGTCATCAGCCAGGGTGTCGCGGTCGTGATCGGGATGTTCCTGGGACTGGTGGCGGGCTACTACGGCGGCTGGATCGACGCGCTGCTGATGGGGTTCACGGAGATCATCCTGGCCTTCCCGTTCCTGCTGTTGGTGATGACGATTGTGGCCATGTTCGGGATTCCGAGCATCGAGATGATCTTCGTGATCATCGGCCTGGTGGGCTGGCCTTCGGTGGCGCGAGTCATCCGCGCGCAGGTGTTGAGCCTCAAGCAGAAGGAGTTCGTCGAGGCCGCGCGCGCGCTGGGCGCCACAGACGCTCGAATCCTCTTGCAGCACCTCACGCCCAATACTCTTGCGCCCATCATCGTGCAAGTCAGCCTGGGCATGGCAGGGGCGATCCTCTCCGAGGCGGGCCTCTCGTTCCTCGGATTCGGGGCCCAGGAGCCGACGCCGTCGTGGGGATTGATGGTAGCGAAGGGGCAAGGCGACCTCGATCCGCTCTGGTGGCTGTCGGTGCTCCCGGGCATCGCGATCATGCTCGCGGTCTTCGGATTCAATTTGATGGGAGACGGATTGCGGGACGCTCTCGACCCGCGGATGAAGACTTGATCGGATTGTCGATTGCCGCGCGGGTCGGTTATGCTTTAGGAAGCGAGGCCGCAGCATGTCAGTCGAAGGGGCAGCAAACCAGGGAAACGGACCGGCCGCGGCCATCTTGCGGCCCGGGCCTCCCCGTTCGCTGATCGGGCTCTATTGCGTGGCCGTAGCGGTCACGATCTCGGCCAACATCTGCAGCCTCTTGCACGGTCACGCGCCTGAGATTCCGCCGGAGCTGCGGGCAGACTATTCGCCCCCGCCGATGGAACATCTGACGCCGCCCTGGGAGTACACCTCCGCAGGACAGCTCTGGGACCAGAAGTTCCTCGACGATCTGGGAGATCGGATCGAGAAGCGGCATAACCAACGGCAGTCGCGCTTCCAGACCTACAGCGCAGAGCCGTTGCTGGCGACGGGAAAGGCCGACGAGGCGATCGCGAGGCTTCGCAAGGCCATCGCCCTCGATCCGAGAAACCTGGAAGCGCGAGAAAAGCTGGTGTCGGCGCTCTGTTTCCTGGAGCGATGGTCCGCGGCGCGCACCGCTCTGGATATGCTGCGGTCCGCCGGCGGCGATCTCAAGAACCCCGATCCCAGGTTGCTCGCGGCCAAACCGCTTCCCCCGGAGGACGAGGCCATCGGGGAATGAATCGGATGGTCCGCGGGGGTTGCGGTCTGCAGGGGAGTGTGTGGTACTGTGAGGATTGTCACAGAACTGTGACAACTTGCGAACGCAGGGCGTGGGCGGGCTCACGGACCGTGGAGGCTGGGAGACGATGCAAATCCGCAAGATTTGCCTGATACGAGGCAATCCCACGGATGACATGCCCGACTTCATGCGCTGGCGGGCCGTGGTGCCACCGCTCGGGATCATGTACCTGGCCGCCTGGTTGCGCGAGCGCTGCCCCGAGCGCTACGAGATCTCGCTCATCGACGCCGGGGTGGAGCGGCTGGACATCGAGGCCGTACGCCGCCGGGTCGGGGAGCTGGCTCCGGACGTCGTCGGGATCAGCGGTCTGAGCGCAGAGGTTCCCGAGATGAGGGCCATCGCCAGCGCCGTGCACGGTACGCTGCCTCGGGCGCGGATCGTGATCGGCGGCCCGGCTGCCAGCTCCGACACCGAGCGCCTGGCCCGTGCCCCCGGTGTCGACTGCGTGGCGATTGGCGAGGGTGAGGAGACCTTCCGGGAGCTGCTCGAGGTTTTCGAGGCTGACGGCGAAGTTCCGAAGGTAGCGGGTATCGCCTACTGGGACGGCGATCGGCTCAACAAGACGGCCCACCGGGAACCGATCCAGGATCTGGACGCGATGCCGTTCCCGGCCTGGGACCTGATCGACATACCGGCCTATTCCGTGGGCGTCATCAACATGACGTACGGCATCCAGAAGAAGTCGCCTTACATGGCGGTGTTCACTTCGCGCGGGTGTCCCTACCGCTGCACGTACTGCCACACGAACTTCGGCAAACGGACCCGGTATCGCAGCCCCGAAAACGTATTGGCCGAGCTGGAGTACCTCTACCACTCGAAGGGCGTGCGCGAGTTCCACTTCTTCGACGACATCTTCAACCTGGATCAGCCTCGCGCCAAGCGGATCATGGACATGATCGTCGAGCGCGGCCTGAAGGTGAGCATCAGCTTCCCCAACGGCGTCCGCGGCGACATCATGGACGAGGAGACGATCGTCAAGTTCGCCAGGGCCGGCACCTACTACATGTCCTTTGCGGTGGAAACGGCGAGTACGCGCCTGCAGAAGTTCCTCAAGAAGAACAACAACCTGCAGAAGATGAAGGAGAACATCCGCATCGCGAGCCGTGAAGGCATCATGCCGCTGGGATTCTTCATGATCGGCTTTCCCGGCGAGACGCCCGAGGAGATCGAGGCGACCATCGACTTTGCGGCCAGCCTCGACCTGGTCTACGCCTACTTCTTCTGCGTTGTGCCGTTCGAGGGCACCGAGTTGGCCGACCAGGTCCGGGCCCGCGGCGACACGGAGTTCGAGTTCGACGGCAGCTGGACCTACCACGGGATGCACACCTATTACACGCAGGCGACAGGCATCGATCTCAATGCTTACCAGCGCAAGGCCTACTGGAAGTTCTACCTGAGCCCCAGGAGGATCTGGCATCTCTGGCGGCTGCACCCCTCGAAGTGGGTCTGGTGCACCAACGGCGTGAAGTGGCTGTTCAATCTCGCCATCACGATGGGGCAACTCGCCAACCGCCTCAACGACCAGCAACGCCACGCCCTGGCCCGCTGGCACAAGGCCTGACGGCGTCGCTTTTCGAGGCAACCCGCGAGGCGAGGGTCTGGTAGGATGCGGTGGGAGGCTGTTCGAGCCTCCCCCTCTGCCCAGCTGCGAAAATGCAATCGAGGTCCCCATGATCGCGAACCGTAAAGTCTCCGGTATCCTGCTGGCCTCGTGCCTGGTTCTGTCGACGATCGCGCATGCCCAGGACCCCTACTCGGGCCTCGCCCGCACCGAACAGCCCAGGAACGCGGCTGCCAGGACTCTCGAGCCGGGCGTCGACTATCCGCTGCTGGAGCTGGACAGCAACTTCAAACTGATCGGCGCCAAGACCACGCTGTGGCTCACCCAGAAGGGCGAGCGCAAGATGCTGGGTATCCTCGACCAGGGATTGTTGCGCGCGATGGGCGGCATCTACTCGTTCCGCAAGACCAAGGAGTCGCCCATCCTCGCAACGCTCGACTGGAAGGACGTCACGCTCGATCCGGCGGGCAAGCTGATGTTCAAGGTCGGGAACGAGGCGGGAGCGGAGGTCGGCCGAGTACGCCAACGCACGGTCTTCTCCATCGGCACCGGGCTGGATGTGTATCGCAAGGGGGACCGCCCTGTCGGCTATGTCGACGAGAAGGCGGGCAAGCACCTGGAGAACCTGTTCATCCCCTCCGTTTTCACGCAGAAGTACTACTCCTTCGAGCGCCTGGCGTATCGGCAGCAGAGCCGCACCGTCCAGCGCGGCCTCTTCAACAAGCACGAGGAAAAAGTCACCGACACCATCACCGATCGCACCGAGGCGTTCCGCTTCCTGGGCGGCAAACTGAAGGTGAACGGTCCTTCCGGAATCTTCACCGCCACCGACGGCACGCCCATCCTGGCCGTCAAGGGCGACTGGTGGGTGAGCAAACACATCTTCGACTTGGTCGTGAAACGGGTCGAGGCGGAGGGCACCCCCGGCGCCATCGCCACCGGCATCGGAGTGCTCCTCGGCGGCGAGACCGACGAGCAGCGTCGCCAGCGCATCCAGCGTGAAAACGAGTTGGTGCGCAACCCCTCCGCCTATCTCGGCTCCTTCCTGGTCGGTTTGATCTACTTCCAGGAGTTCCGCGACGCCGTAGGCGTGCAGCTGCCGATCGCCGAGTAGGGGCGTGGGGCGACGGGAGGGGCTCCGGGCTTTGGGCTCCGGGCTCCGGGCTCCGGGCCAGGGGCTGGGGACGCTGGGACAGGGAGACTCGGTCCTCGGGACGCAACCAGCCAATCCGATTCCCTATGGTCTGGGCGAGTCCAAAGACGGGGGGCAGAGCAATCCTGGTCCCTCGATAGCCTCAGACTGACGCATCCGACGGTGTCGCGGCGCAGGCCTCAAGCCCCAAGCTGGGAGCCCACCCCCCGTAGCCCGTAGCCCGTAGCCCGTGGCCCCTAGCCCGTGGCCCATAGCCCGTAGCCCGTAGCCCGTGGCCCATAGCCCATAGCCCGTAGCCCGTGGCCCCTGCTCGATCCCGCGTGCTACGATGCCCCGATGCCTCGGCCCATCGGCGAACTCACGGCAGAGGAGTGCAGACGGTTCCGGCTGATCGCCTCCGACATCGACGACACGATGACCAGCAGGGGCCGGCTCGCCTCCCGCACGCTGGCGCTTCTGGAGAGAGCACGGGACGACGGGCTTAGAGTGCTCATCGTGACTGGGCGGCCGGCTGGATTCGTCATGGGGCTGGCAGCCTATCTCCCGGGCGTCGAAGCGGTGATCGGCGAGAATGGCGGCGTCCTCGCCGGGCCTGACGCATGCCGCGTCTTCCCGGCCGCCGAGCAGGACTGCGATAGGCTGCACGAGCGGTTGCAGGCCTGCCATCGCGAGGTGGCGCGCGAGGCGCCCGGTGCCACGATGTCGGGGGACAGCTTTGCCCGCAGGACGGACCTGGCCTATCTGGTCGAGGGGATGTCGCAGGAAACTCGCGCATCGCTGGATCGCGTCGCCTCGCGGCACGGCTTTGCGACTATCGCCAGCTCCATCCACGTCCACGTGAAGCTGGCGGGTCACGAAAAGGGCCGGGCGTTGGCGGATTGGATGCGGTTGCAGACCCCTCCCATCGAGGCCCGGGAGGCGCTCACGGTGGGCGACTCGCTGACCGACGCGACACTGTTCGATACACGCGCCTTCCCGTATTCCGTGGGTGTCGCCAACGTGAGGCCTCTTCTCGGCCGGTTGGAGACTCCGCCGGCGTTCTTGACGGATGCGCGCGAGGGAGAGGGTTTCGCGGAGTTGCTGGAGCTGGTGCTGAGGCGGAGGCGAGACGGCGCGTGAGCACCGGGAGTCCCTGGCGGCTGCCGGCGCTCTTCCTGCTCCCGCTGCTGGCGCTGGCCACGGGTTGCGGCGGTCCCCGGCAACCGGAGCTCTGGATCTACACCTCCATCTACCGTGAGGTGCTCGACAAACTCGCGCCCCAGGCCCAGGCCGCGATGGGGGGAGTGACGCTGCGCTGGTACAAGGCCGGGAGCGAGGAGGTGGCGGCTCGGCTGACGGCCGAGCTGGCAAGCGGCTTCACGCCCGCCGACATTCTGATGACGGCCGATCCCTTCTGGTACCAGTCGCTGAAGGAAGAGGGGCTTCTGAGGCCCTATCGCCCGCCGCAGGCCGCCCGAGTCCCGGCCGGTCTGACCGATCCGGACAACGCGTATCTGACGAGCCGCGCAGCCGTGATGGTCATCGGCTACAACTCCAAGCTGGTGCCGGCCAAGCAGGCGCCCGCCACGCTTGCGGAGCTGGCCGATCCGCGCTGGAAGGCAAAGGTGGCGATCGGCGATCCGCTCAAGTCGGGAACTGCCCTGGCGACCGTGGCGATGCTCTCGCGCAAGCTCGGCTGGAGCTACTACCACGCCCTTCGGGCCAACGACGTAGTGGTGGAAGGCGGAAACAGCGCCGTGCTGCGGCGGATGGAGACCGGCGATCGCCCCGTGGGTGTCATCCTCCTGGAGAACTTGCTGAAGGCCCGGGACGGCGGCTCGCCTGTGGAGATCGTCTATCCCGCCGACGGGCCCGTGGTGATTCCGAGTCCGATCGCCATCGTCGCCGGCACTCGCCGGCCCGACGACGCCGAGCGCTTCGTCCGTTTCATCATGAGCCCCGAGGGACAGCGGGCGATGGTGACCGGCTACATGTATCCCGCCGATCCCTCCGTGGCCGGTCCGCCCGGTTCGGCGCCCTTCGAGAAGCTGCTCGGCATGGGCCGGTGCCTGGACTCTCGCTTCGTCCGCGAGGTCACGCCCGATCGGGAGACGGTGAAAGAGGAGTTCGGCCGGATCATGTTCGAATGAGAGTCGATGGAGTAACTGAGTTGTCGAAGCTGGGCCGCGTTTCGGTCGCGGCTCTGCTCGCGTTCGTGGCCGCAGGGCTTCTGGCCTACTTCGGGCTTCTGCCGCTCGCGTTGCTCGTGCGGCACAGCTTCCAGGGAGCCGAGCCGTTTGCGAGCTACGCGCTCGTGGCCTCGCGGAGTGCGAACTGGACTGCGCTGCGGGGGACGCTGACGATCGCCACCGGGGCGGCCGCGATTGCCTTTCTGCTGGGCGTGCCGCTGGGTTGGCTGGTGGCGGCGACGGACTTGCCGATGGCCCGCGTTTGGCGATCGCTGCTCGCGCTGCCCTACGTGATCCCGGCCTACATCGGCGCGGTCGGTTGGACCTATCTTCTCTCCGGGAAGGCCGGCTGGCTCGATCGGCTCTGGACGGAGGGGTTGGGGTTGCCGGCGTTGCCGTTCAGCATCTATTCGCTGGGCGGGATCGTGTTCGTCGAGGGGGCGTTCTTTTCGCCGTTCGTGTTGATGGCCGTGGCGGAAGCCGTCGAGCGGATCGATCCGGCGCTGGAAGAGGCTGCGCGGGTGTCGGGCGCAGGGCCGGTGCGCGTCTGGTTGGAAGTGACCTGGCCGCTGGTGAGGCGCGCGGCGCTGGGCGGGGTGCTGATGGCGTTCCTGGGTACCTGCGCCTCCTACGGCGTTCCGGCCGTGCTGGGTCCGTCGGCCCGGCCGTCCGTGTCGGTGCTGACGACGCGGATCAAGGGCTACATCGACTTGCACACTACGGGCGGGTTTCGCCAGGCGACGGCGCTCTCGGCGGTGCTTCTGCTCGCGGCGCTGGTGTTTCCGCTGGCGGAGCGCGCCGGCGGGGGCGATGCTCGCGCCGCGGGCGCCCGGCCCTCCGCCCGGAGGCCGGCCTCGCTCGGGCGATGGCGGGCGCCGGCCCTGGCGATGGTTGCGGGCGTTTTCGGCGTCACGACGCTGGCGCCGATCATGGCGCTCGGGATCAGCTCCTTGATGGGCAACGTGGGGCGGGGCTTCCGGCTGGAGAACCTGTCGCTGGTGCACTACTGGGTAGTGCTCGGGCGGCCGGATGCGCTGCTGGCGCTGAAGAACAGCGTGCTGGCGGCAGCGGCGGCGGCGACGCTCGCGGTCGTCATCGGCACGGCGCTGGCGCTGGTGGCCGCTCGGGGCGGGGGCCGGTTCGGGGCCGTGCTGGCGGCGCTGCCTTGGCTGCCGTACGCGGCGCCGGGCACGGTGCTCGCCATCGGGATCATCCTGGCCTTCACCGGCGCCTGGGGTCTGAATCTCTATGGGACGCTCTGGATGCTGCTGGTGGCTTACACGGCGAAGTATCTCGCGCTGGCGTGCCGGATGGCGGCGGCGGGCATCGAGCAGGTGCATCCTTCGATGGAGGAGGCGGCGCGGGTCTCCGGGGCTTCTCGGTTGCGGGCCGTGGGCGAGGTGCTGGTGCCGATGATCCGAGGCCACCTGGCGGCCGCGTGGTTCCTGGTGTTCATGCCGAGTTTCGGCGAGCTGACGATGTCGGTCCTGTTGTTCGGCCCCGATACGCCGACCCTGGGGACGACGCTCTTCGAGCTGCAGAGCTACGAGGACCCATCGGCCGCCAGCGTGCTCGCCGTGCTGATCGTGGCCGTGATACTGCTGTCCAACTTCCTGGTGCGGCGCCTGTCGGGCGGCCGTTATGGCATCTGAAAAGGAGCCGGTGGAGCCAATGTCGTCATTGGAGCTTCGAAGTCTGAATCGTGCCTACGGCCCTCAACTGGTCGTCGAGGGGTTCGAGCAGCGGATCGCCTCTGGGGAGTTCGTCTCCTTCCTGGGTCCTTCGGGGTGCGGCAAGACCACGACGTTGCGGATGGTGGCCGGCCTCGACGAGCCGACCGCCGGCGAGATCTCGATCGGCAAACGAGTGGTCTCGGCTCCGGCGCGCGGCGTCTTCGTCCCGCCCGAGGAGCGGCGGCTGGGTATGGTCTTCCAGACCTACGCCCTCTGGCCCCACATGACCGTGGGCGAAAACGTGGCCTATCCCCTGAAGCTGCGAGGCATGGGCCGCTCCGAACGGGACGCCCGGGCATCGCGGATGCTCGAGCTGGTCCACCTGGGCGGCCTGGATTTGCGGCACCCGCACCAGCTCTCCGGCGGCCAGCAGCAGCGCGTCGCCCTGGCGCGGGCGCTGGTGATGGAGCCGGAGGTGCTGCTGCTCGACGAGCCGCTCTCGAACCTGGATGCGCAGCTGCGCGAGGAGCTTCGTTTCGAGATCAAGGACTTGCAGCGGCGGCTGGGGGTGACGGTGGTCTTCGTGACCCACGATCAATCCGAGGCGATGGCGATGTCGGACCGCATCGTGGTGATGAAGCAGGGGCGCATCCGGCAAGCCGGTCCTCCGCGCGAGATCTACGCGCGGCCCGCCGACCTGTTCGTCGCCTGCTTCCTGGGCGCGGCCAATGTCCTCGAAGGAGTGGTCGAATCGTCCGAGGCCGGTCGCTGCCGGGTGCGGCTCCAGGCGCTGCCGGGTGCGCCCGTGCTGGCCTGCCGCGGCGAGCCGCCAGCCGGCAGGACCGCCGACGTCGTCCTGCGCCCGGAAGGACTGCGGCCAGCCCCGTCGGGGGCGCTCGCCGGCCGGGTCGAGCGCGTCACCTTCCTGGGGGATCGAGTCGACTGCCGGGTCGCCTGCGGGCCCGCGATGCTGCGCGTCAGCCTCCCCGCGTCCGGTGCTCCTTCCGAGGGTGCCGCCATCGCGCTGGAGGCGACGGACGCCCTGGCGTTCGGCCGGTAGCCCCGTCCGTTACGGCCCCCGCAGCGGATACGAACCCTCAGCGGGCGCCGCGCCGTTTACCGTCAGGGCCCGCACTCCGGCGCCGGTGAGCGGATAGGCGACGTAGCCGATCCCGCCCGGGACACTCGAGACGTAACGCAGCACCGCCGCGTCGCTCTGGAACGAGCGGGGAGGATGGCCCTCGCCCTTGATCCGGGCGGCCAGCCAGTAGTCCTTCATCGCCGCGTCGTCCATGTGGTGGACCTTCTGATCGAAGAGCGTCCGGTCGGGACTCCCCGCCTCCTTGTTCACCGGGTTCAACGCCGCCGACCCCAGCCGCTGCGTCTGTCCCAGGAAGACCCGCGACAGGTCGTCGACTCGGATGTCGCCGGCGGGGAAATCCGGATGCGTCACCACCACGAGCGCGCCGGCGCCCGCCGCAGCCGAAAGCGCGTGCATCAGCAGGCCCAAGATCGCGAAGTGACGCATCAGAAAAGGATCGACAGCGATGAACCGTACCGGTTGAAAGAGGCCGCCCCGGGCGCCTCGTCATCGTGGCGGAGGTACTCCAGCTTCCCCAACACTCCGTCGGCGAACCGGTGATTGAGACCCACCAGGTACTCGCTTTGCCGCAGGTCGGTCACGGAGTCCCGGTTCGGGTCCCAGGTGTCGTAACGGAACACGAGCTTCAAGTGCCGGTCGATCCGGTACGAGGGCTGGATGTAAAACGAGTCGATGGAGCGATCGCCTCCATGGCGCAGCCACTCCGCCTGGGCGTGCCATGGGCCGCAGTCGAACGTCCACCACAGCTCGACGATCTCCTCCAGCCGGTTGGCGTCGGCGTCGTCCCTGTCCCGGAACCCAGACAGCCCCAGCCTCCACCGCCTGGGCTTGCCGACCGAGAGGTCGAAGCCGAGGGCCTTGTTGGCGTTGGGGTCGTCGGCGTGCTGGGACTTTCCGCGACCGTTGGTAAGGTAGGCGATGTAGTCGATCTCGGTGCGCCCGCGGTGGACGCTGCCGCCTGCCGAGACGCCGGTCTGGTTGACGGGGATCAGCGCCTGGCGAAAGACGAACGGTTCGCGGCCGGTCTCGGTGATCGGGTCCCAGTGGTTGCGGTTCCAGATGCCGTAGGGAGTCAGGAACTTGCCCAGGCGAAACGCGAGGTACTGCGACTTGGCGTAGTTGGCCCAGGCCTGCTCGACCAGGATGTCCCCGTTGCCCGCGCCGCCGCCGCCCAGCTCGGCGCCGCGCTCGAACTCGATCTCGCTGTAGGCCTTCCACTCCGGCGAGACCTGCCCGCTGAAGATGTAATAGACGTGCTCGTTGTCGAAGGTGCTGGGCTTGCCGCCGCGGCTCTCGTAGTTGAAGTCGAGATCGAGCCAGCTCGTGATCTGCACGCGCTGGCTGTCGCGGGCGGAGGCGCCGGCCAACTCGTCCTGGGCCTTCATCGCTTCCTTCAACTCCGCCACTTGGCCGCCGAGCCGGGCTACCTCGGACTGGAGGTCGGCGGGCGCCGAGCGCGCGGGCGTCGTCGGCCTGGCTGCGACTCGAGGCGTTGGCCCTCTGGGCTTGCGCGGCTGCGCCGCGGAGTCGGCAAGGCCCGAGCGGGTGGGACTGGGTTCGTAGTCCCCCAGGCTGGCCAGGTAGAGCTTCCGCTGGGCCCGTTGCAAGTCCCGGTCGGTGTCGCCGGCGCTCGACGCGGTCCATCCCAGCGCCGTGGCGAGTACAACCAAAACTAATCTGCACCCGCGGCCCCCCGCGACCTGAAGCATCGACCCTCCGGGGGGTCTTCGCTGGGTGCTAGGAGGAACGACCCCTGAGGTCCTCCGGGCGGACGGTCATGGAAACCAGTCTGTACACAGTTATCGGCTGCTCCCGGCCTTTGACCTTAACCGGGCCCAGGGATTCGGCCTCGCAGATCTTCGCGATCT
>JACQFU010000444.1 GCA_016199905.1 Candidatus Wallbacteria bacterium | reverse complement strand
TGCGGGGCATCGTGGAGGGGACCGGCCGCGATCGTCGTTTGAGAGTGGCCTCGTATCGAGCGCTGGATCGGCACCATGGAGTGCGTTCCCCCGAGGGTCATGACCCTGCCCGGCATTTGCGGCAGCCGGGCTTCTCGCTCGAGGAGCGCTTCCGACCCCCAGTCCGAGTGCAACCGGCGCCGCAGCCGCCGATCCGCGTCACGCCGGTGCCCGTGGGCCCGCCCCCCGCTCCGATCGCAGTCGCCCCCGTGCCACGGCCTCCCTTGTCCGTGGTCGGCCCGGAGCACACCCATCCCATCGGAAGGCCCCATCCACCCTCAACCGCTCCGGTTGTTCACTCCGAGCCGCCCCGTCCTGTTGCGCGACCCGAGCCCGTGGTCCCCGTGACGGTCGTACCCACGGCGCCTCCCTCTCCGATCGTCCGGCCCACACAGGCTCCGTCCGCAACTGCTGGGTCCCCGGTTTCCGGCCCGCCTGTCGTCCGGACGGTTCCGGCGGCCGTGCCCTCCGCGCCCTCCGCGCCCGTGGCCGCCCCGCCCGCGCCAGCCGTCCCGGTCGACGGCGTCCGCCAACGGGGCAGCGTGCATCCAGCCGTGCAGAGGCCTGTCGCGGTGCCCACTCCGGCCCACGTCAGGGCGGCGACACCAGTTCCTGTAGCCGCAGTTCCCGTTCCGGCACCCACGCCCGTCACGCCGCCTGTCCCCGTGGCGCGTCCGCCGACTCCACCAGCGCCGATTGGGGGCCCGGCGTATCCTCATCCGCGAGGCGGGAGGACTCCCGGCCTGGGTGGCGCACCGCTGGCGGGCACGCGAGCGGTACCGCCCGGGGCCGTGGTCTCGGCGCCTCTCGATCCGCGGGCCGCTCCAGCAGTTCGACGGTAGAGCTTCGGGCTGCGAGGCGCGCGGGCGGGAGCGGATTCTCGACCTTGCTGCCCTACGTGGCGCCATAAACGTCCGGCTCTTCGGATCAGTCGCTCGTGGGGAAGACAATGCCACCAGCGACGTGGACTTACCGGTTGTGATCACCAGGGCAACCCAAACAACCGATCGAAGTATGTGGAACCGCGAAAATCGGCTACAGGGCCGGCGTCAGCTTTGAACTCTCCAGCCGGAGTGATTACTCGGGGGCTTTCCTCACCTTCAGTGTCCCGACCAGGCGCGATCGTGACCGTCGAGGATCAGGCGCACCAGCCGAATACAGCATCGCAGGCCCAGCAACGGGCGTGGCCGGGGACCGCTCGTGTAACGCCACTCCTCGGACCAGTCGCATCCGGCTGCGGCGGCGGCGAGTTTGTAAGTGCCGCCGCAGACGGTCACGTAGCTGGCCTCGGACATTCCTCCGTCTCTGTCCCGCATGTCGTCGCAGAGTTCCTCGGTATTGCCGGCCATGTCGCGAACGCCGAACGGGCTCTCGCCGAGGGGCTTGGCGTCGACCGCATCGGGGGAGCTTCGCCGGCCGCCCAGGTTGGCGTGCCTCGCCGTGGGCAGCTGATTGCCCCAGGGATACTTGTCGTCGCTCGTGCCTCGAGCTGCGAACCGCCACTCCTCCCGTCGTGGCAGCTGGGCCCGGACGTCGGTCGCGTAGTCCCAGAGGTCGCGCAGGTCGAGCGTGTGGGCGGGGATAGAGGAGCCGCCGCGCGGCATCAGACGTTTGCCTCCCTGGTACGCGTGGACGGGCGTCAGCGGCTTCTTCCCCATCACCTGCCAGAACTGCTGCACCGTGACGGGATAGACGTCGAAGAGCATGGGCGGATGCTGTTCGTCCTGCTCGGGCAAGAGCACCATACGCGCGCCGTCGGCGACGCGACGATACTGCAGCGGCAGCCCGCTCTTGGTGTCGTAGTAGAGTTCCCCTTCCCTACCGAGCCTGCCGTTTTGGGCCCACCAGCGCCCGGGCTCCCACTTGCCGGAGAAGATCCACCAGCTGCCGGGCGGCCAGCGCCCGCCGGCGAACACTTCGAGCCCAAACGAGTCGAGCGCCTCCTTCCAGAGCCTGCGTTCTCGCGGATACTGCAGCCATTGCGTCGAGGCGGTGGACATTGGGAAGACTGTATCACGGCGGCAACCATCGCCCGGCTGACCTGCGGCGGAGGCCGCGGGTTTCGGGGAGCTCGCGGCCGCCTCCGCTGCCATCCTCTATACTGTTCCCGCACGAAACGGAGGTCGGGTCGATGAAAGCTTTGCGGTTAATCGCACTCCTGGCACTCGCACTGGCCGCGGCAACGCCCGCAGCCCAGCGCGCTCCACTCACACTCGGAGCGGTCGGCTTCGCCGGTCAAAACGTCGAGCAGACCGCCGGTGCCATCGGCGCCTTCCTCCAGGCCGGGCTCGGCCGGCCCATTCAGGTCCGGGTCTACGCCAAGTACCAGGAGATCCTCGACGCCCTCGGTTCCAGGCAACTCGACCTGGCGATCCTGACGCCGGTCAACTTCGTCGAGGCCGAGGAGAAGTTGGGCGTGAAGCCGATCGCCAATCCCATCTACTCCAGCGGCGAAGCCAACTATCGCGGCGTCATCCTGGCCCTGGCGAAACGCAAAGACATCGCTCAGTTGCTGGACCTGCGCGGCAAGAAGATCGCATTCGTCGATGAGCGCTCCGCCTCCGGGTGTGTGGTGCCCCGCGGACTGCTGGCCGGCGCCGGGTTGAAGCCGGGCAAGGACGTCCGAGAGGTCTTCACCGGCAACCATGTGAAGTCGATCGAGGCGCTCGTCAAGGGCGAGGTCGATGCGGCGGCAACCTACGACATGTTGCTGGCCGAGACTCCCTCCATCGGTCACGGGATGGACGAGTTCACCGTCCTGGCCCGCAGCGAAGCGATCCCCGGCGAGGTCCTGGTCGGAGCGCGGGACCTTCCCGCGGCCGACGCCATGCTGATCAAGGCCCAGCTGCTGAAGTTCGGCGATCGGCGCAAGACCGACAAGACGCTCGAGAACTGCGTCTATCAGTGGTTCTTTGGCTACGACCGCTCGCGCTACGACACGCTGCGCAAGCTTTGGAGAGCGACCAAGTAGTTGCCGGAGAGGAGTGCGGCGTATTGTTCGGACGATGGGAATCTTCTACGTCGACTGTGAAGTGACCAATATCCGTTTGCCGGGCAAGGCTGTGGCGGTGCGGCAGATGCTGGTCGACAGCGGTTCCGAATACACGTGGATACCGGAAGCGCTGCTGAAGCTGGCCGGGGTGAAGATCGCCAAGAAGGATCTGTCGTTTCAGATGGCCAACGGGCAGACCATCTCGCGCAGCGTTGGGTACGCCATTTTGCGAGGCGGCGGCTTCGAAACGGTGGACGAGGTCGTCTTCGGTCAACCTGGAGATCTGGCGCTGCTGGGAGCCCGCACCCTCGAAGGATTTGGCGCCCGCGTCGATTCTCGAAGCAAGAAGCTGGTCGCGGCGGGGCCCCACGTAGCTGCGCCGCTCCGCTTCTAACTGACCGGCCGTGATTCGGCAGCAAACCGCCACGCCGCCGGCCATTTCCAGACCCGTGGGGCCTCCGCCGACGATTCCGACACGGCGCGGCGCGCCCACGGCTGACAGTGTAGCGCAGGGCCCGTCGGCCCGGACGGGCGAAGTCCCCACCGGCGTTCAGGCCTCAGGCGTTGGCATCGGCCTATGGCGCCGGGTCCAGAGCCGCACTCAGGCGTAGTCGCCCGCAAGTCAAACACGCTTGGCGAAGGACCACGCGTCTTCGGCCACTTCCAGCAACCACCCGCGTTCTCGCGATCAGCACAAACGAGCAAGGGTGGTACGCCCAATGAATCAAGAAACAGACGGGCTCACCAAATGTTTACCCTAGGACTACAGAGACCTAGCTAAGTCTAGGACTAAGGGGACCAGCGGGAACAACCGGCCGCGGTGCTTTTCTTGCGACAACTACTTGAGTTCGGCCAAAAAGGATGGATGGAGAGAGCACGTGTCGGAGGACTTCCGAGTTTCGCCCCCTTTGTCCACTATCTTTCTCTTTCCTGAGAGCAAGCCACGTCGCCAAGGTAACAAAGGGAATCATCGGAGAAAGCCACAAGGCACTGTTTCTGAAGCGGTCCGTCGTTACGCCCAGACTCTCGAACCCCGACCACATGAGGATGTATCGCAGTTGATAGTAGCTAATGGGATGGATGTGGTCCTCGGCCGGATTCTTCTGGAGTTCGTTGACCGGACGTTCAAAAAGTGAATACGTGCCAGACAGTAAGAAACGTACTCGCGAAGCCAAGTTGAGTACGTTGGGCGTGCTGAGAAGCAAGAGTCCGCCAGGGCGGATTACTCTGACGACTTCCCGCACAAGTTGAAACTGATCCTCTACGTGTTCGATAACCTCTACGCATGTGACTACATCGAAGGAGTCTCCACGAAACGGAAGGGAAACCGCCGCATTGGCCCGAACCCAGCCTACTGACCCATTCTGTCTGGACCTATCAGGGGACGCAAGGTCGGCGGCAGTCACATCAAAGCCAAGACTGCTGGCAGCGGTTGCTAAGGTTCCGTGGCCGGCACCAACATCTAGAAGGCGACCTCTCGACGGCAGATCTCTTAGAAGCGTTACAACTGCCACGTGAGTCTTAGGGCATGCGAGCAACGGTTGTACTTGTCCGCAACCATTGCTAGGGTTTCGACCTGTACTAGACTCACTGCCGAAAATCAGATTATGGATTCTCATTGCATCCGCCCCTGGGAGAGTGCCAGCCAAGTGGTCCAGACAATGTTGTGATCGAACATTGTTGGCGGAGACAGCCAGACTGAACCGACATCTATCTGCACTGGAGAAGAGCCCTCAAGCACATAGCAGAGATCGGGTAATGCCCCCAGGGCCTTCAAGGGAACCATGTCTGGAAGCGGAACCTCATGGCTTCGGCCCTTGGATAGCCGCTCGTAGGCCTGTCATGCGCATGTTACGGGTCGGGCTACAGCGTGGGACGGA
>JACQFU010000443.1 GCA_016199905.1 Candidatus Wallbacteria bacterium | reverse complement strand
TCGCTTCATGGTTTCTCTCCCGTTTCGAGGTCGCGTGAAAGGCAGAGGGAAGTATGGACAGCCGGGGGTGGGGCTGTCAATCCCGCGTCCTCGGCCCCCGGTCCCGGTCCTTCTCCTAGCCCAGCGCGGGCTGCTCGATGAGTCGAGCTACGGGGAGCAGCGCCGCGGGGCGGCCGGGCGCCGTCCTTCGGTCGCCCGGGCCGCCCTGCGTCTTTTCGGTGTCGTTGCGGGTGGCGAGCCAGCCCTGGGAGTTGCGGGCCAGCCCCTGCATCCGGGCGACGATGCGCCCGAAGCTATGCCGCACCTCCCGCAGCGAACGCCGGCAGTCCTGGTGGATCTGCTCGCTGGGGAACCTGGCCATCTCGTCACCTCGCTTCTGCGGCGGGCGGTCTTGCCTGCCTTCGAACAGTTAGACGCAGGCCGTGCCCGGTAGGTTTCGATTTTCTTCGACGAGGGTTCGAATGCTGGCCTCATTCATGCTTGACAGGCCCGTCGCAGGCTGATATCATCCCCGGCCTACACACGGCGTGTGGTTTCGCCGTCTTTGGAGGAATTTTGGGATGCCGACAATCAATCAGCTAGTCAGACACAAGCGGATGAGGCCGAGCAACAAGCCGGACGCTCCGGCGCTACAGGGCTGCCCGCAGAAGCGGGGCGTCTGCACCCGCGTCTGGACCACTACGCCCAAGAAGCCGAACTCGGCCCTTCGCAAGGTCGCTCGGATCCGGCTCACCAACGGAATCGAGGTCACAGGCTACATCCCGGGAGTGGGCCACAACCTGCAGGAGCATTCGATCGTCCTGATCCGCGGAGGCCGCGTGAAGGACCTGCCAGGCGTGCGTTATCACATCATCCGGGGCGTCCTCGACACGGCAGGCGTGGAGGGCCGGCGCAAGGCCCGGTCCAAGTACGGCGCCAAGCGGCCCAAGAAGTGATCCGGTAGAGCCAGGCTCGAAACGGAGCGGAGGAATTCAGTGGCAAGACGACGTGCAGCCAACAAGCGAGAGGTCCAGCCGGATCCGATTTTCAACAGCCGGCTGGTGACTCGCTTCATCAACAAGATCATGCTCGGCGGCAAGAAGACGCTCGCGAGCCGGATGTTCTACGACGCTCTCACGACGATGGCCAACGGGGCCGAAATGATCGAGGGCTACAAGGCCTTCGAGCAGGCCGTCGAGAACGTCAAGCCGGCCATCGAGGTCAAGTCTCGCCGCGTCGGCGGCTCGACCTATCAGGTCCCCGTCGAGGTCCGCGGGCCGCGCAAGCTCACGCTTGCCATCCGCTGGCTCATCACGCATTCCCGCGCTCGCAAGGAGAGGACCTTCTCCGAGCGACTCGCCGGCGAGTTGAGCGATGCCGCCAAGGGTCAGGGTCTGTCCATCAAGAAGCGCGAAGACGTGCACAAGATGGCGGAAGCCAATCGTGCCTTCTCGCACTATCGCTGGTAGGCCCGCGAACCCTTTTTGCCGCCCGTGGTAAAGGTCGGAAGAAAGGGTTCGCTCATCTAGGAAAGACAGTGAGGCTACGACAACCGAGTAACGGACCGGCAGAGCCGGCGGAGGGTGGAAGTACCGGGGGTGCGACAGGGGTCGCCAATCAGGAATGAGTTCCGTGGACGTAGAAACTACCAGTACCCAGGAGACCCAGAAAACGAAGGGCGCGGCCGCCAAGAAGGGCGCCGTCTCCCAGCCGACCGAAGATCTGAGCAAGCTGCGAAACATCGGCATCTGCGCTCATATCGACGCCGGCAAGACCACCATCACGGAGCGCATCCTCTTCTATACTGGGAAGCTCTACAAGATCGGCGAGGTGCACGACGGCACTGCCACCATGGACTGGATGGTCCAGGAGCAGGAGCGCGGCATAACGATCACCTCTGCGGCCACGACGGCGTTCTGGAAAGACAGCCGGATCAATATCATTGATACGCCCGGCCACGTGGATTTTACAATCGAAGTCGAGCGCTCGATGCGCGTGCTGGACGGGGCCATCGCCGTGTTCAGCGCCGTCGACGGCGTGGAACCTCAGTCCGAGACCGTCTGGCGGCAGGCCGACAAGTACGCCGTCCCGCGGCTGGCCCTGGTGAACAAGATGGACCGCGTCGGCGCGGACTTCGACATGGTGATCAAGCAGATCGCCGACCGCCTGGGCGCCCGCCCGGTCGCGGTGCAGCTGCCCATCGGGGCCGAGGACGGTTTCATCGGCGTCATCGACATCGTTCGCATGGAGGCGCACACCTGGAAGAACCTCGACCTGGGCGCCACCTTCGAGACGGGTCCCGTTCCCGCGCACATGAAGGACGCGGCCGGCAAGGCCCATCACGACTTGATCGATACGTTGACTCATTTCGATGACGAGCTCCTCGGCCGTTACATGGACGGCAAGGAGATCGGACCCGAGCACCTGATCCCTGTCATCCGCAAGGCGACCATCTCCAACCAGGTCGTCCCCGTCCTGGCTTGCGCGGCCCTCAGGAACATCGGCGTTCAGCCGGTGCTCGACGCCGTGACCGACTTCCTGCCCTCGCCGCTGGACGTGGCGGCCGTGCCCGGCGTGAAGCCCGGCACGACGGAGCCGATGTCGCGGGCACCCTCCTCGGAGGAGCCGTTCAGTGGTTTGGCGTTCAAGATCCAGACCGATCCGTTCGTGGGAAAACTCACCTACGTCCGGATCTACTCGGGTCGCCTCGCCGCCGGAAGCTACGTCTACAACTCGGTGAAGAACACCAAGGAGCGCATCAGCCGCATGCTCCGCATGCACGCCAACAAGCGCGAGGACATCGACGAAGCTTTCGCGGGCGACATCGTCGCCGTCGTGGGCGTTCGCAAGGTGACCACGGGCGATACGCTCTGCGACGAGGACAACCCGATCATCCTGGAGCGAATGGAGTTCCCCGAGCCGGTCATCGACGTGGCCGTGGAGCCCGAGACCCAGGGCGACCAGGACAAGCTCGCCAACTCGCTCCAGAAGATGCTGGAGGAGGACCCTTCACTGAGGCTGAAGACCGACACGGACACAGGGCAGACGCTGATCCGGGGGATGGGCGAGCTGCACCTGGAGATCGTGATCGATCGCCTGCTGCGCGAGCACAAGGTGAAAGCCGTCGTGGGCAAGCCGCAGGTGGCTTTCTGCGAGACGATCACCAAGCGCGCCAAGGCGGAAGGCAAGTACGTCAAACAGTCGGGCGGCCACTGGCAGTACGGCCACGTGGTGCTCGAGATCGAGCCGATGCCTCGAGGCGGCGGCTTCCTTTTCGAGAACAAGATCCAGGGCGGCGTGATCCCGCGCGAGTTCATCGGCAGCTGCGAGCACGGCGTCAAGGATGCGCTCGAGACGGGCGTGCTGGCCAACTTCCCGGTGAAGGACATGAAGGTGCAGCTCGTGTTCGGCAGCTACCACGAAGTGGACAGCTCCGACATGGCGTTCCGGATCGCGGCCAGCATAGGTCTGAAGAACGCGATGCGACAAGCCTCCCCGGCGCTGATCGAGCCCGTGATGAAGCTAGAAGTGATCGTCCCCGAGGAGTTCATGGGCGACATCATCGGCGATCTGAACGCGCGGCGCGGCCAGATCCTGGGGATGGTCCCCCGCGGCCGGCTGCAAGTGATCGCCGCCTTCGCGCCTCTGGCCAAGCTGTTCGGCTACGCGACGGCGATGCGGTCGCTGTCTCAGGGACGCGCCAACTACACCATGCAGTTCGACCATTACGATATCGTGCCTGCGAGCCTCGCCGAAGAGATTGTGGCTCGCGTGAAGGGCTAGGACGGAGGCAAGCTCAATGAAGCAAAAGAAGATCCGGATCTATCTGAAGACGTTCGACCACCGGGTCCTCGATCGTTCGGCCAAGGAGATCGTCGAGGCGGCCAGGCGCACGGGCGCCAAGCTGGCCGGCCCGATTCCGCTGCCGACTCGCAAGAACAAGTGGACCGTGCTGCGCTCGCGGTTCATCGACAAGGACAGCCGGGAGCAGTTCGAGATCCGCACCCACAAGCGGCTCATCGACGTCTACGATCCCAGCCAACAGACCATCGACGCGCTGATGCACCTCGACCTTCCGGCCGGCGTGAATATCGAGATCAAGCTGTAATTACCACTTTTCATTTCACGCGCGTTGCGGTATAATCCCGCGCTTCCCGTAATGGGCTGACGCGCCGGGCAGAGGGGCTACCGGTCCCGCCCGATTCACCACAGGACCTGCTTTCGCCGAAGATCCGACGGCCACGCCCGAGGCCGAGATCGTGGCGAAACGGGTCCCATAACCAAGGAGTTTTCACATGATCAACGGGCTAATCGGGAAGAAGATGGGCATGACCCAGCTCTTCGCCCCAGACGGCACGGTCACGCCCGTGACCGTCATCATGGCCGGTCCGTGCCCCGTCATCCAGGTCAAGACCCAGAAGACGGATGGCTACGAGGCGGTCCAGGTCGGCTTCGACGAGCTGACCAAGAAGAAACTTCCCCGTTGCGTCAAGGAACGATTCGCCAAGTTGAACGTGCCCCCGCAGCGCGTGTTGCGCGAGTTCAAGCCGCTGGAGGCGGGCAAGCTCCCCGCGGTTGGCACCGTGCTCAACGTCAAGGTCTTCGAGAAGGCCAAGACGGTCCGCGTCACCGGCACGTCCAAGGGCAAGGGTTTCCAGGGCGTTGTTCGCCGGCACGGGTTCGCCTGCGGCAGCCGCACTCACGGGTCCAACTTCCACCGGGCGCCGGGCGCCGTCGGCAATCGCACGACGCCAGGCGAAGTGCACCGCGGCAAGCGCATGGCGGGCCACATGGGCCACGCCCAGGTCACGATGCCCAACGTCACGGTGATGAAGGTGGACCCAGACAAGAACCTCCTGTACGTCCGAGGCGCAGTCCCGGGCCCGATCAACGGCTTCGTGACCGTGGTGCTCGGCTGAGCCGGAGGATGATGAACGATGGTTAGCGTCAAGAAAT
>JACQFU010000433.1 GCA_016199905.1 Candidatus Wallbacteria bacterium | reverse complement strand
TGGAGAGCATCTCGCCCAGGATGATCTGTTCGGTGAAGTTCTTGGCGCCGATGACGACCGTATCGCGGGGCGGCTGGGCCCAGGAAACCGCCGCGAGTAGGCCCGCCCCGACGGCCAAGGCCAGCCCGGCCGGTCCCGTCGACCTAGGACTCACGGACGGCCTCCCGAGGATCGTGAATCGTGTGGGCCTGTAGAAATGCGGACACAAAGGAGTTGGCAGGTCGCGTGAGGAGCTCGTGCGGCGTCCCTACCTGCATCAGTTCTCCCTGGTGCATCAAGGCGATCCGGTCCCCGAGCTTGAAGGCCTCCGGCAGGTCGTGAGTGACGAAGACGATGGTCTTCCCCAGCTCCCGCTTCAGACGCAGGAACTCGTTCTGCAAGCCAATCCGCGTGATCGGGTCGAGGGCGCCGAATGGCTCGTCCATCAGGACGATCGGCGGATCGGCCATCAGCGCCCGAGCCACTCCCACCCGCTGGCGCTGGCCGCCCGACAGCTCCTCGGGAAAACGATGGCGATACTCCGCCGGCGACAAGTTCACCAGCTCCAGCAGCTCGTCGACCCGCTTGGCCATTCGCGGTTTGTCCCAGTCGAGCAGACGGGCCACGAGTCCGACGTTGGCCCCCACCGTCATGTGGGGGAACAGCCCGCCCTCCTGTATCACATACCCGATGGATCGTCTCAGGCCGATCGCGTCGCGGTGCAACACGTCCTTTCCCCCGATGAGGATCTCGCCCTCCGTCGGCTCGATCAACCGGTTGATCGACTTGAGCGTGGTGGTCTTCCCGCACCCCGACGTCCCGATGATGCAAAGCGTGCCGCCTGCCGCCACCGACACCGACAGCTCCCGCACGACGGTCTTGCCCGACCCGAAGGTCTTGCTCACGCGCCGCAGCTCGATGTCCAGGCTCATCGGAGGGCCCCCGGCGACTCGGCGCGTCGGAGCATCAGAAGTCGCTCCTGGATAGGTGGAGGAACTCCTCGCGGGTCCGCTGCGATTCCTTGAACACGCCCAGCATGCAGCTCGTGACGGCCTTCGAGTTCTGTTTCTCGACGCCCCGCATCATCATGCAGAGGTGCTGCGCCTGGATTGCCACGGCCACTCCGTGCGGCTTCAGGGCTTCGTCGAGGCAGTGCGCGATCTGCTGGGTCAGCCGCTCCTGCACCTGCAGGCGACGCGCGAACACGTCGACGATGCGGGCCAGCTTCGACAGGCCGATGATCTTGCCCGCAGGGAGGTAGGCCACGTGGGCCCTGCCGAAAAAGGGGAGCATGTGGTGCTCGCAGAGAGAGTAGACCTCGATGTCTTTCACCAGTACCATCTCGTCGCAGGTCTCCCCGAAGACGGCGCCGTTCAAGACCTCGTCGATCTTCTCTTCGTGACCGCCTGTCAGCATCCGCATGGCCGTCGCTACGCGATGCGGCGTGCGAAGAAGACCCTCGCGGCCGGGGTCCTCGCCCAGTTCCTGCAGCAGGTCCCGGATGATGCCTTCCAGCTTCTCTTCCTTGTTCGAATCGTCCTGTTTCATCTCGACACTCCGTCAGACCACCAGGCCGCGCATCGCCAGGAGCGCCCGCGACACCAGGTCCCCCGCCGCGGCTGCGGCAAAGGCGACGTAGAACAGGCCCGTCGCGGACATGTTCGCCCGCAGCTTCGAGGACTCCACGATCATATAGGCCAGCGCGATCGGCCCGAGGATCCCGACAGCCAGCCGCACCCAGACGAACATATCGATGACCGCCAAAGGCGACCAGGCCAGCCCCAGGCCCGACGCGCGGGCCGTCAACGCCTGGCCCGCCTGGTTCGTGACAAAGATCGCCGCCGCCGCCAGCGTCCCCGCGCCGAAGACGCGCGAGGCGAGGATCAACGGCTCAAACGGCAGCAACGGCTTCATCAGGTACCAATGGCCCAGCATCATCCCGAAAAGTGCGCCGCCTGTCACCCACGCCGAGGCCACGAACGAGGCCGCGAGCCCCGCGTGCTGCCAGGCGGGCTCCAGCGGCACCGGACACGCAAACCCGCCCGCCACGACCGTGGCCATCCCAAGACCGGCGGCCACGTAGACATGCCCGAGGGAGGGAGTGTCCTTGCGCCTCCAGAGCGCCACGTTGTAGGCGGCTAGCGCCAGCATCGCCGCGTGGAAGCAGCCGAACTCGACCCACGCGGCCGAAAGCGTCCGGCCGGCGGGCACGGGAAGCCAGCCCCACGCGAGGCAGCCCATCAAGAAAAATATCGCGGCGTTGACGCGGAAGAACGGCGCGCCAAAGACGTCGAACGGGGCGAGCGGCGTGAGAGAAAGGGCCCCGAAGGCTATCTGCGTGATGACGTAAAAGAACGCGCGAGACATTGGGAACGGTGACTCTTAGCACAGCGCGGGCGCTGAGAGCAAATCTCCGGCCTCAAATCGCCGATCCGATCTTGCTCCCCCGCCTGATCGCCAACGCCCCTCCCGCCAGCAACAACGCCCACTCCCACCCCACAGCCCCCTTCTCTCCGCCCATCGCGCATCCGCCGCCGTTGGGCCGCTCGTCGATCGCCGGCACCTGGTTTCCAAGCGCCACCAGTACGTTCTGCGGCGAACCGACTGAGGCCGGATTCAGAAAGAGCGTCCCCGGGTCGCCAAGGATGATCTGAAGAGCCGCCGTGGCCGAAATCCGTACGTTGTACGTCCGGAGCACTTTGTGGGGAAAGAAGAACTGCCCGTTCTCGAGCACCTGTTCGAGCGTCAGGACCGCGCCGTTGGTCGTCCCCGCCGTGATCGTCACGCTCTCCAGCCGCGCGGTGCCGTCCGAAGACAGGGCGGCAGGCGTGGTGCCGAGCGGCTGTTGTCCTATGTAGAGCTGAACGAACACCGTCTCGACCGCGCTGGGCGGAACCGAGGGCAGAACCTGCAGGAATGCCGTCTTTCCCGGCAGTACTGCCGCACCCTCCGGCCCACCCCCGGCGGCCACGGGCCCCTTCGCTTGCAGGTCGAACGCCAGCCGCGACGCAGCTTCCTCGCAGCCGGCTTTCACCGTCAGTTCGGCCTGGTACAGGCCGCAGCCGCCCAGCCGCGCCCGCAACCTGGGACTCGATGGCTCCTCCAGCTCCATTGGGCCGGACGGTCCGGTCACGCGCCAGCCGTAGGTCAGCGGCCGCCCCGTCGGGTCCCAGCTTCGGCGCCCGTCCAGGACGGCCTCGCATGCGTTCCCTGTTTCCACCAGCGCGTCCACCCGCGCGACGGCGCGCGGCTGGGCCCAACCCGGCGCCGCCCCCAGCAGCAGCGCCAGCAGCACGCAAAGCTCCCTGGCGTTCGCCCCCCGGACTCGCCGTGCGTCATTGCCGGGGCCGAGCGCCCGGCTCCGAGCGCCCGGTGCCCCTCCACTCACTTCGCCCCCACGCTCTCCGGCACGCCCAGCTTGCGCATCACCGAGTTCATGTCGAGCGGATCGAACTGCAGCGTCGAGAACGCCACGTCCGACAGGTTCAGGTTCCGCGCCGCCTCCAGCGCAGCCAGCGTGGCGCCTCCGGGACCCGTCAGCGCTCCGTTGCGCAGCCTCTCGCCTTCCGCCTCCGCCGTCTTGATGAGCAGCGTGCCGGCAGCCTCCTTCTGCGAGGCGAACAGGTCGGCGTCGGCCTTCTTTTCCGTCACGTACTGCTGGTAGTCGGCCGTCACCTGCGTGACCTTCTGCTCGGTCTCGGCCTTCATCGCCGTGAGCGTCGCCTCGCGCTTCTGCTCGATGACCTTTACCATCGCCTCGGTCTCGGCGGTGATCTTGGACGTCAGGCCTTTCTGCTGTGCCGCCAACCCCTTCGACCGGTTCAGGTCGATGTCCTGGTCGGCGAGCTTCTTGTCCTTGATCTTGCGCTCGTACTGTTCGTCGAACTTCACGTCGCGGATCAGCATGTCGACGATGTCGACGTCGGCGTTGTTCTTGGCCAGTCCTTCCTTGAGGTACTTCTTGGCCTGCTCGGTCGCGTCGGTGCGGGAGTGGGGTTGATAGAACGCCTCGGTCTTCATCACGCCGAAGGCGCTTCGGCAGGCGTCACGGCAGAGGTTTTCGACGAACCCCTGGTAGCGCTGGCCCGGCCCCAGATGGACGAGCACGCTGTGGGCCTGCCCGTCGCGGATGCGGTACTTGGTGGTGACGTCGAGGCTGACGCTGTAACCATCGTGGCTCTTCAGCGAAAAGGCGTGTCCGGACCGCGCGCTCATGTGGAATGTCTGCACGGTGTTATCGAAGTACGCCCACTCGTCGATGAACCAAAGATTGCGGTGCCAGCCAGGCCCGTAGTCCTCGCGCACTACGCCTTGCTTGCCGAAGAAGTCGAGCTTCTGGGTGCGCACGCCCACTTGCCCCAGCGGGACCTTGACGATGAGCGACTCGCCGACCCAGCCCAGCACGATGAGCAAGGCCGCGACGGCCACGACGAGGATCTTGATGGTCATTTTCATTGAAATCCCTCCCCCTGGGAATTGGGCGCCGGCTCGGGCGCAGGTCCAATCGGACTTGCAGGACCCATCGGACCTGGGGGACCCGGCGGACCCGCGGGACCCACCGGACCCGCCGTGGCTGTCGGCAGGTCCGCGGCCGCCGGCGGAGGCATCCGCGACGCGGCTCCGCCGAAGTGCTGCAGCCGCTCCATCCGGGTGTCGTAGAACACCGGGCTGCCCGTCAATCGCATCGACCCCAGCTTCCGGGCGTACTCCAGCAAGACCAGGTTGCGGCCGCCCTCCAGCGCCTTGGCCAGCTGACGCGTTCCGTCGGCCTCGGCCTTGCGAGTCGCCAGGATGCCCGTCGCCCGCTTCTCGGCCTGGTAGTACCTCGCGTCGGCCCCCACCCGCGTCGCGTACGAGTAGGCGTCCGCCTCCGTGCGGTACCGCCCGGCCTGCGCCTCCGCCTCCACCCGGCGCTTCTCCATCTCCCCCTTGAACTGCGCGATCTCCACGTTGACCTTGGACTCCACCTCCAGCCGCACGCGCTTCTGCCGCTCCGTCGCCGCCTTGGCCTGCGACTTCTGCTCCTCGACCTCCTGGTCGGCCAGCTTCTTCTCGCGGATCTTCTCCTCGTACTCATGGTAAAAGTTGAAGTCCTGAACCTGCACGGCCGTCACCTGGATGTTCCAGGGTGACAGCGCCTTGTTCAGCTCCACCAGCGCTTGCTGGGCCTTCACGTCGCGGCGCTGGCTGTCGTAGAAGTCCTCGGTGGTCAGCTCGCCCAGCACGTTGCGGCAGACGCTGCGCGCGTAGTCCTGAACCCACTTGCGCTTGTACAGGTCCCCCGGGCCGGAGTGCTCGATCACCGACACGGCCTGCTCCGGATCGATCGTGTAGTTGACGATGATGTCGGCGCTCACGTCGCTGCCGTCGATCGTCTTCACCTTGACTGCGCCCTTCTCGTCGTTTTCCTCCTGGTCCTCGCCCTTGTGCCCGGGAATCTTCTTCATCTCGACGGTCTGTTGACGCCGATCGAGCACGTAAAGGTCGCTCACGATGCTGTTGTAGAAAACGGTCCCGGGGTCGAGCTTCGCCACCCTCCCCGTGAGGTTGTTCACCAGGATGCCCACCTCGTCGGCCTTGATTGCGCCCATCGCCATCGCCGCAACGCCGACGCAGATCAAGAACAACACCGATACTCCGAACAGCGCATTCAGCGCCGTGCGCGCCGTACTCCCGCCCTCGGGCGTTCGCAACAGCATCCGCACGTCCACTCTCGAATCCGTCATCGCTTCACTCCTCCGTCGATTGCCGCTTCCGGCCCCCGCGGCCCCGATCCCGCTCCGGAGGCACCGATTCGTCCCCGGCGCGCGCCCCGTCGAGGTCGCGGTACATCGCCTCGATCGTGCTGATCTCCTCGAGCATCCGCTCCATCTCCGCCGGCACGTCCTCACCGGGCTCGCTCACGCCCAGCGATACCGACTTGCTCTCCACGGCTTCGAGATAGAGCAACACTTGCTTGAGCTGAGCCTCGGTCCGCTCCGTCAGAAGTTCCATCCGCTCGCGCGCCATCAGGCGTTCTCGGGCCAGCGTCAGGTTCTCCTCCAGAATGCTCCGCAGGCCTTCGTCTTTCGTGCGCGCCAGCTTCCCCGTCAGCGCCGTCACTTCGTCGGCCAGATGTGACTTGCTCGCCTCCGAGAGGTGACGCGTCAACCGCTCGTACTGCTCCAGGATGCGGGGCAGCCGGTGCTCCACCAGCGACTCGATATCGGCCATGCACTTGCGCGAGACCTCGGGACTGGCCGACGCCAGGTTGACGCCGATCCGCATCGCGATGGCGCGAGCTTCGCGGAGGTAGGGCGGAACCGGCGCCAGTATCCGCTCCAGCCACTTTCGGCCCGGGCCGAATGCCAGATAGACGGCCCCTCCGAGGAGACCGAGCGGCACCAGCGCGCGCAGGAACAGCAGTAGGATAGCTTCCATCTCGAGGCGGGCCCCAAAGAGCCCGCCACATCATACCGATTCGCGCCAAGAAAGGGTAAGATGCTCGCCAAACCTGGCGGCGAACGCATCGCCGGGACCGAATCAGGCAGGGCAGATGGATCGTAGTACGCGCAAGCGAGTTCTCGTGCTCGACGACGACGTCGGCATAGTCGAGAGCGTGCGCGATTTTCTCACCCTGGAGGGCTACGAGGTGCTGGCCGAGACCTCGCCCACCGCCACGCTCGCAAGGCTGGAGCACGGCGACATTCCCGACATCGCGCTGGTCGACCTCCTGATGAACCAGGTCGACGGCATCGCCCTGATCGCCGAGATCCGCCAGCGAGC
>JACQFU010000432.1 GCA_016199905.1 Candidatus Wallbacteria bacterium | reverse complement strand
CAATCGAATACTACAAATGGTTGTTTGGAGCGCGGACTGGCGTCGTGAAGCGCGCGCGCCGCCATCTCCTTGCCGGTCCCGGTCTCCCCGTAGAGCACGACGCTCACGTTGGTGGCCGCAACCCGTTCCAGGATGCCCATCACCTGACGCATCTTCGCGCTCTGCCCGATGAGGCCATGGAAGGTGTCGTCCTTGCTCGGCAGCACCACCATGTCCTCGTCGCGCGGATGGAACTTTACGGCCGTGTTCCCGAACTTCACCTGCGACCCCGGGCTGAGGAAGACCTCCTGCACCCGGACTTCGTTCACGAAAGTGCCGTTGGTGCTCCCGAGATCCTTCAGCAGGTATCCGTCCGCATGACGCTCGATGACCGCGTGGCGCTTGGAAACCGCACGATCCGACAGCACGAAGTCGTTCTCGGGCAGAGTGCCGATCCGTACCAGCGGGCTGTCGAAGATCAGGTCCCGATCCTTATCCGGTCCATCCACGACCACCAGCCTCACCTTTTTCAGAGTGATGATGGTCGCTTCGGTCTGAGATCGGCTCAGGCGCTCCGTCGCCAGCTCGCCGGGAATGGGCTTGTTGTCGGCCACGTCGCGATTCTACCACGCCGCCGGAGGTGTTCCAAGGCGCACGCGGAAGGCTTGAAAAAAGCGTGCGAAGATGCTATCTTCCCGGCCCCCCGAACCGATCGGAAAGCGACGCGCGCCAGGGACACATTTCCTGCCAACCCCGGCGCGATTACAGGGGAGGAGTTCGAGTATGAAAAAGGTGCTGCTGGCTTCCGCCTGGATCGCCCTGGGATGGACCGCCATCACGCTCGCGGCCACGCCGGCCGTGTCGGTGAAGGCCTGGGATCAGAAGACTGTCCAGCGCGAGTGGCGCTTCCAGTATTCGCCCGTCACGGCCGACATGAACATGTGGCTCACCCACCGCGTGCGACTGCCCAACGGCCAGTATCGCGACGAGACCTTCTCCGCTTGGATCAAGGTCGACTTGAGGTTCGGCATGGCCCCCCTTCGAGCCGGAGAAGTCGAGCAGTTCGACGTCGAGGCCCGCGACATGGGCATGAGCGGCGACGACCCTGTCGTCTACGTTCAGGTCCGGCCCCGCGACTCGTATTACTACTACTTCCCGCAGCAGCAGAGCCTGGTCGTTCGCAACGGCGGCATCAGCTACGTCTACCTCAACATGTACGCCAGCGGCCGCCTGCGCATGCCGGCGCCGGCGACCGTCGACCACCTCTCGGCCGCGTTCACCACGCCCACCTCGCCGGTCACGTTCAAGTGGCAGGACTACGGGGCCCAGGACAACCCGGGCAGCGTCGCGGAGTACCGCTTCCGCGTCGGTCGCATCACCGGCCCGTTCTCCAACGACGCCGTCGTGGCCCAGGGCGAACTGGGCGCCGCCAGCACCGTGACGCTCACCTCCGGAGGCCAGTACACCCAGGGCGCCACGGAGTGGTTCCAAGACGGCAAGAAGTATCGCCTGGTCGTCTGGATGCGCCGCAAGAACTCCGATGCCTACACCGAGGACTACGGCCAGGCCGAATGGGGGAGCTTCACTTTCAGCCACGGCTCCGGTATGCTCCAGGCGCCAGTCCCGGTCCGAATCCCGCTTCCGCAAGAGAAGCGCTTCGAGGCCCTTTACCCCGGGCGTTAGGAACGCCCGCTCCCCGGTAACCACACGATGTCGATCAAGACCTTCGGCGACCTGAAGAAGCACCTCAACACGCTCGACCTGGAGCCGATGGCCAAGCGGCTCGGCACGTGGCTGGATGGTCAGCTTCGTTCGATGCCGGGAGACGTAGCCGGCCTTCATCTGGAATGGGACCTTGTCGGCGGCGAGGTCAACGACGAGATCGTCGCCGACCTGTTCGGATACAAACCTCCCGGGCTGGACCCCACCAGCCCGGGAGACTGGGACTGGTCGAGCGGCGATGCCCAGCAGTTCCAGTTCATCGGGCTGGGCGCCGTCTGGAGCGAGGCCGTCGAGATCCTCATCGACGATCAGGTTCCGGCAGCCGAAGAAGCCATCTCCGCGACGATAGACGCCGTCGTCCGCAGGGCCCTCGCGTGCAGTCAGGAGCTCGCCCGTCGCACGGCCGCCGGCACTGCCGTGCGCTTTCATTGTTCCAAGTCCGGGGAACCTCTCCGCGAGTTCGGCGCCAACGGCTCCGGCGACGCCTGAGGACCGAGCGGACCTGACGGGGTGAGATGCGCCCGTGGACGCGGTCGATGAAGTCCTCGCGGACCCGTCCTTCCGGGAGCGTTATGACGTCACCGCCAAGCTCGGCGAGGGCGGCATGGGCGTCGTCTACAGGGGCGTGCAGCGTTCCCTCGACCGCCCCGTGGCAATCAAGTTCATGCACGGAGCCCTGGCCGAGTCGCGCTCGTTCCAGGAACGATTCCTGGCAGAGGGGAAGGTTGTTGCCAACGTCATCCACAGCCACGTCGTGGCCGTGTTCGACCGCGGCGTTTGCAAGGGCGTGCCCTATCTGGTCACCGAGCTGGTTGAGGGGAAGCCGCTCACAGAGCACCTCTCGGCCGGCCGCCGGGCCGAACCCGGCTTCGCGCTGACCATCGCCCGGCAAGTGCTCTCGGGGCTGGAGGCGCTCCACGCGCGCGGGATCGTCCACCGCGATCTCAAACCGAGCAACATCCTGGTGGCGCCGGGGCCCATTGCCAAGGTCCATGACTTCGGCATCGCCAAGCAACTCGGCGAAGCCGCTGCCAGCGGCCGCGAGAAGACCGCTGCAGGTTTGCTCGTCGGCACTCCCCAGTACATGTCTCCCGAGCAAGCCCTCGGCAAGGAGCTGACGCCAGCGAGCGACCTCTACGCCTTGAGCATCGTCCTCTACGAAATGCTCGCCGGCCGCATCCCCTTCGACGCGCCCTCCGCGCTGGAGACGCTGACGATGCATCTCCACACGCCCGTCCCCGTGCCGGAGAACCTGCCGTACTCCCTGATGGAAGTGCTGCGCAAGGGGCTCGCCAAGGACCCGGCGGATCGCTTCCAGACCGCCGCCGAGTTCCAGCAGGCGCTCGATCGCGTGGCTCCGGACGTCTCGGGAATGGCACCGCTCTCCGAATCGCGTTCCCAGCGGGCCGCCGCCCAGACCAACGTCGCCGCGCGTCCGCCTACGCGCGCTCCCTACGAATCTGCGCCTAACCGGGCGCCGCAGCCGCCCGAGCCGAGTACCGTGGACCTGACGCGGCAGCCGGCGCGCTCGCCGCGCTGGCTGGTCGTGTTGCTGGCGCTGATCGTGGCGATCGGCGGCGCCGTGGTCTACTTGCGCCAGCCTGTTCGCAGCCTGCCCAGGGACGCGCCGCCGTGGCTGCGCAGGCTCGAAGAGGTGCGCGACATGGCCCGGCGTGGCCGGCTCTCGGACGCCGTGCGCACCTGCTTCGCGGTCACGCGCGGCCAGCCCCGTGCCTCCTCCGCTACTCCGATGGAGCTGTCCACCAGCGCCACTTTCCAGCACGTGGAGAGAACCCTGCTCGTGTTGATCGACAGCGGCGCCCGCCTGGCCGGCGATTCGTCCGGGAAGGCCGAGATCCCCGAGCAGGCACGAGCCCTCGACGGAACCGGCAAGGCGTTCTATCTCTGGGGCCTCGGCGTGCACGATCGCGACTTCAGCAAAGTGGTCGAGCTGACGGCCAACTGGCTTCACGGCCAGGCCCGAAATGGCGCGCGGGAACCCGATCCCGACGCCGACTCGCTGGCCGGGACCAGCGCCGTCACGTGGCTTCAAAGCGTGGCCCGGCTGGGCCTGGCGCAGTCTCCCTGGCAAGTGGTGGAAGCGGTCGCAGGTTTGCAGGACGCCGTGCTCGCCCACTCGCGAGGCGCGATCCCCTACTGGGCCGTGCAACTCCAGAGCAGCGCCGTCGCATTGACCGCATCCCCCTCGTTCGCCGCCGACATCGGCGCGCGCGTGGGAGACCTCGAGGCGGCCGCCCGTGAGCAGATCGCCGAGGATGGACTGGAGAAACTGAAGGTCTTCGTCGAGGAGGTACGCCGCACGGCAGAGGATCGGTGGCGTTCGCCGAGCGCGCGGCAAGTAGCCGAGGCCCGGTCCAGCCTGCTGACTGCCATCGTGATCCGCCGGGTCTGCGGCCACAGCTGGCGCTGGGTTCCCACGTCGATGCTGCAAGAGGCGCTCCGGACCGCCAAGCAGGAAGCCCTGGCCAAGAAGGTCGAGGAGCTGTCCTCCCTGGATGTGTCCAGCCCGCCGCCGCCCCCAGTTCTCCGCGAGCTGGCGCAGGCGCTGTCCGTCGATGACCGCGGGCTTCTAGGGCTGCTGGCCAAGTAGCTGCGGCGGGTCACGAGAAGCGGCCGATTCCTCTGCCCGCCGGTCAGCGGCGGTGCTAGAGTCGGGGCGATGCCCGTCGACGTCGGTGACCTCCTGATGCACCACTGCATGAGAGCGCTCCGCCCGCGGCCCGGACAGCGGTGCCTGGATCTGGGCGCCGGGAGCGGACGAGTGGCGCGGGAGCTGGCGCGCGGCGGAGCCTGGGTCGTCGCGTTCGACGCCAGCAGCGATGCGCTGGCGAAGGGACCCAGTCCGTGGACCAAGAACGCCGTCCGTTGCGCAGGCGACGCCCTCGCGATGCCCTTCGCCACGCGCAGCTTCGCGGCCATCACCAGTCGTCACGCCTTCCACCACATCCACGATCTCGACGGCGCGTTCGCGGAGGTAGGGCGCGTGCTGGCGCCGGGCGGGCGGCTGGCGGTCATCGACGGAGTGGCCTTCGGTGGCGACAAGGTGATCGGCTTCCTGCATCGGGCCTTCGACCTTCGCGACGGCGGCACGCACGTGCGGTTCGCGACGCTGCCGCGCTGGCGGGCGCTGATGCTGGCCGCGCGGCTGCATCTGGTCCGGGTGGAGGCCCGGGCCGTGACGCACGACTTCGAGCAGTGGGCCCGGTGCGCCAATCAACCCGAACCGCCGCTCGACCAGTTGCGCGCGCATTTCCAATCCGCGTCGCCGGCCGTGCGCGCCGCGCTCAGAATCGTCCCCGCAGTCGGCGCGCCCGTCCGTTTCACCACCATCGAAGCCGTGCTCCTCGGCTGCCGCTAGCCCCAAGTCCGAAGCCCCGCCATGTGTTAGAGTTGCTCCACCTCGCGCGCCAGCGGCCGGACGGCCCGAGCGGGGCGACACACGGAGGGCGATTCGACGTGACGGAACGCATCTTCAACTTTTCCGCCGGTCCTGCAGTGCTTCCGCTGCCCGTCCTCCAGGAGGCTCAGCGCGACCTTCTGGCACTGCCGACGGCCGGCATGTCGATCCTGGAGATCAGCCACCGCTCGGCCACCTTCGAGGGCATCCTGAAGGCAGCCGAATCGGACCTGCGCAAGCTGCTGGGAGTGCCCGAGGACTACGCGGTCCTCTTCCTCCAGGGAGGTGCGACGCTTCAGTTCTCGATGGTGCCCATGAACCTGGCGGCCGGCGGCGCGAGCGCCGATTACGTGCTCAGCGGGAGCTGGGGGCAATCGGCCACCAAGGAGGCCAAGAAGACCTGTGCCGTCAGAGTCGCCGGCTCCACCGAGTCCGAAAATTTCAACCGCGTCCCCGGGGCCGACGAGATCTCCGCCGACCCGAAGGCCGCCTACCTTCACTACACCGCCAACGAAACCATCCACGGCGTCTAGTTCCCCTACACGCCTCAGGCCCCCAGCGGCGTCCCGCTGGTCTGCGACACTTCGAGCAACTTCCTGAGCCGCCCCGTGGACGTCGCGCGTCATGGCCTCATCTACGCCGGCGCCCAGAAGAACGCCGGGCCCGCAGGGGTCACGGTGGTCATCGTGCGCAAGGACCTGCTCTCCCGCACGCCCCCCAACCTTCCGGTGATGCTCGACTACGCCGCCCAGGTGAAGGGCGGCTCGATGCACAACACGCCCCCCTGCTTCAGCATCTACATCGTCGGCCTGGTCTGCAAGTGGCTCGTGGGCCTGGGCGGTCTGGAAGCAATCGCGAAGCGCAACCAGGAGAAAGCTAAAATACTCTATGACGCCATCGACTCCTCTGGTGGCTACTACCGCGGCCACGCCCAGCCCGGCAGCCGGT
>JACQFU010000420.1 GCA_016199905.1 Candidatus Wallbacteria bacterium | reverse complement strand
GGCGGCGTCGAATCGCTCGAGCAGACAGTAGATCGTGTGGACGCGAGTGCCGATCGGACAGAAGCGGCGCAGGCGCGTGATGTTCTCGTTGGAGACTCGCACGCAGCCGTGGGAAAGACCGTACTCTAACTGCTGAAGGTAGCTCCGGTACGCCCGCTCGTCCTCGTCTGGGCGGCGGTCGCGGGGAGGAGTGCGGTTGATGATCCAGTCGCCCAACTCCGCGGGGCCGACCGTGCCGTGCAGATGCTGGTAGAGGGCGTCGTCGCCCAGGAGCGCCGTGTGGATGCCGAAGGCGCCCTGCCACTGGTTGCGAGTCCACGGAATCGGGTGCTCCTTGGTGGAGTAGCCGGTGGTCCAGGCCTCGATCCTGTAGCTGCCCAGACGAGTTCTGGTGTTCTCCTCGACGCCCGGGTACTGGTGGCGGCCGACGGCGGCCGGGCACTGGAAGACGAGCTTTCCTTCGGCATAGGCCCTCAGCATGCGCGCCGGCACGTTGATGACCACGACCGGCGCTTTTTGCTCGTGAATCAGGTCGTGGACCGGCTGGCGGAAAGCGAAGGGACGGGCCCAGACCTGCGCCGCGACCGCAGCGAGCAGAAGAGGAACCCACGCATGGCGGAGCATCTTCCTTCCATGATCGGCCTGATTCCCCGGAGGGAGAAGCTCCCCGGCTTCTAAACGGCCTGGCGCGCCTTCTGGCCGGGGTAATAGCCCGTGAAGTCGTCGAGGATGAGGCGGCGCTTCATCTCCTCGACCTTCCGGACGGAGTATTTCAGCTTGCGATCGGCGAAGTAGTCCTGCAGCTTCATCAGCAGCATCTTCAGCGAGTCGCCGCGGCCGACGATCTTGGGCAGGATCTTCTGCTTGACCTGGAGATCGAAGGCGGTGCGCTCGTCCAGGAGGCCTTGGGCGTTGAGGATGTAGAGCTCGATCTCGTCCCGAATACGGAACCCGAACTGGAAGTTGTAGGGCTCCAGCATCTTCCAGATGGCTACCAGCTCGCCGCGCCAGCGCTTGGATATCTCGCGCAGCTCCGGGTGCGTCAGGTCCCGGCGGTAGGACATCAGCTCCTGGAAAGTGAGCGGGAGCGGATCGGGCGGGAGGCTCTTGACCGACTCGTTGAACAGGTCGTCCACGCTCAGGGTGAACTCGATGGAATTGGCGCGGTCGAGCACCTTGTCGCTGAAGGTGTAGGTGGTCTCGTCCATGTTCACGGTGCCGACGAAGAAGAGGTTGGGGGGCCAGTAGAGCACTTCGCCCGTGCCGTCGAGGATGATCTTGCGGTCCTCCACGTAGAGGCCTTCCATCGCCGAGAGGAACTTGGCGAAGTAGCGCTCGACCCGCGCCAGGTTCATTTCGTCGAGGCAGATGAAGAAGAGGTCCTTCGCCCCCTTCTTGTACGCCAGCAGGGCGGCCCGCAGCACCTGAACGAACTTGGTCTCGACGAAGGTCTGACGGTCCTTGTCCCAGTAGCCGAGCAGGTCCATGTCCGACACCCAAGAGCTGCTGACGCTGATGAGCGAGTAGTGGGCGCCGACGGCCTTGGAGAACAGGCGCGACACCTGGGTCTTGCCCGTGCCCGACATACCTGCCAGGATGACGAAGGGCTTCGTCTTGAGACAGATGTAGTAGTTCTTCACCATCTCGTCGGAGAAGGTAAAGCCGGCCGACTGGATGTACGCGATGGCGTTGTCGACCTTCGCGGCTTCTGTTGCGGTGGGGTCCATCTCTTAGAAAACCAGGGTCCGGTACTTGTCGGTCAGCCACTGGCGGTCGCCGGGCGGGACCAGCTCTTCGAGGATGCGCTTCCAGCCTTCGTGGTAGAGCTTGCGATACTCGTTGACCCGGGCGTCGGTCAAGTCCTTTCCGAAGACGCCAAGGCACTCTTCGAGCAACTTGGCAGCGCGTTCGGGCGTAACGTCCTCTCGTTGCCCCTCGGAGAGGAGTCTGAGGATTTCGTTGCTGAGGAGGTTGGGTTCTTTCTTGGGCTTTTTCAGATCTGGATTTCCAGGTCGCGGCTGGCGCCGAGGGTCTCCGGGAAGTGCCTGCGAGCTTCGGCCACCATGGCGTCGATGAAGTCGTCGGAGTGGTCGGGGTCGTGGTGGAAGAGCACGAGCTTCTTGACGCCGCATTCCTTGGCGACGCGAGTGGCGGTGAGCCAGGTCGAATGGCCCCAGCCGCGGTGCTTCTCGTACTCCTCGGGAGTGTACTGAGCATCGAAGATCAGGAGGTCGGCCCCCGTGGCCAGGATGCGCGTGTCATCGAGCATCTCGGTGGCGGGATGCTCGTTGTCGGTCATGTACGCGATCACCTTGCCGGCGTCTTCGATTCGGTAGCCATAGCTGCCCTGGGGGTGGTGCTGGAACCGCGGGATCACGGTGGTCGGGCCCAGCTGAATGGGGTCCTCCACGATGCTGATGAACTCGAGATGGGCGCTCACTTCCTCGAGGACCACGGGGAAGAAGAGATCGCTCATCTGCTTCTTGAGGCGATGCTCCAGCGACTGGTCGACCCGCATCGGACCGTAGACCTCGAACTTGAAATGCTTGTCGTAGATGGGGATGAAGAACGGGAAGCCCTGGATGTGATCCCAGTGGAGGTGGCTAATGAACAGCGCCCCTCCGTGGCAACTGGCCTTGCGCCCCATCATCTCCTGCCCCAGCCTGCGGATGCCCGTGCCTGCATCCATGATCAACTCGCGCCCCTCGGCCGTGACGATTTCGACGCAACTGGTGTCTCCGCCGTACCTCATTCGGTCGGGCAGCGGCGTCGCGATGCTTCCTCGCGTGCCCCAGAACTTGATCTTCGGCATGCGGCCGGAAGTATATCACGGGCCCACCCATGCCCCCATGTTGCGCCGGGCCCGGGCACTCTGTTAGGATCGCCCCTACGGAGGACTTGACACCGAAGTGTCAAGCCGAAAAAGTGGGCTGGTTCACAAAGACGAAAGAGAGCATCGTTCCTAGCAATCTCTGGACAAAGTGCCAGAAGTGCGAGGAGGCGATCTACAGCAAGGACCTCGCGAAAGCGGCTTGGGTTTGCCCCAAGTGCAGCCATCACTTCCGCATCTCCGTGCACGACCGGATCGAGCTGCTCCTCGACGAGAGAAGCTGGCAGGAGCTCAACGCCCACATCAAGACGGCCGACCCGCTCAAGTTCCACGCCCTGACCAGCTATGACGAGCGCGTCAAGAAGGCGGTCCAGAAGACCAGCGCCAACGAGGCGATCTCCACCGGCCTGGGTACGCTGGAGGGCTTTCCGCTGGCCGTAGGCATCTTCAACTTCGATTTCATGGGCGGCAGCATGGGCAGTGCCGTGGGCGAGAAGATCGTCCGGCTAGTGGACGAGGCCATTCGCCTGAGGCGGCCGCTGCTGATCGTGAGCTGCAGCGGGGGCGCCCGGATGGACGAGGGCGTGCTCTCGCTGATGCAGATGGTGAAAACCAGCCAGGCCATTGCCCGTCTCTCGCGAGAGCGGCTCCCGTTCCTGTCGATGCTGACCGATCCCACCACCGGCGGCGTCACCGCCAGCTTCGCAATGCTTGGCGACGTCATCCTGGCAGAACCGGGCGCGCTCATCGGATTCGCGGGCCCCCGGGTCATTGAGCAGACCATCAAGGAGACGCTCCCCGAGGGGTTCCAGCGAGCCGAGTTCCTCCTGGAGACCGGCCTGATCGACATGATCGTCTCTCGCAAGGACTGCCGGGCGACGTTGGCCAAGTTGCTGAGGTTCTTCAGTGCGCCGGCGCATCACGCGCCGCACGCCGAGGGTCCTTCCAACGGTTCCGACGTCAGCACGGCCTTTTGAGGACAGGCGCATGAAGGAATTGCCGTTCGAACAGCACCTGTTGGAGCTAGAAAAGAAGATCGAGGAGCTCAAGACCCTCTCTGCCGCCCACTTCCTCGACCTCTCCCAGTAGATCAACACCCTCACCGAGAAGCTCGAGCGCAGCAAGGTGGAGACCTATTCCAACCTGACTCCGTGGCAGACCACCCAGCTGGCGCGCCATCCCAGGCGCCCCCTGACGCTCGACTACATCGGCAATTGCTTCGAGGACTTCGTCGAGCTGCGCGGCGGCCGGCAGTGGCCCGACGACAACAGCGTGGTCGCCGGCCTGGCGCTTTTCCACAAGGAACCCGTCGTGGTCGTCGGCCATCAGAAGGGCCGCGACACCAAGGAGAACATCTTCCGCAACTTCGGCATGCCGCACCCCGAGGGCTACCGCAAGGCGTTGCGCGTGATGAAGCTGGCCAATAAGTTCCGCCGCCCCATCATCACCTTCATTGACACGCCGGGCGCTTATCCCGGGATGGAGGCCGAGGAGAGGGGCCAGGCCGAGGCGATCGCGCGCAACATCATGGAGATGACCTTTCTGAAGGTTCCCATCATCGTCGTCGTCATCGGCGAGGGCGGCAGCGGCGGCGCCGTGGCTCTGGGCGTCGGGGACGCCGTGCTGATGCTGGAGCACGCCATCTACTCCGTCATCAGCCCCGAAGGGTGCGCAAGTATCCTTTGGCGAGATCCCTCAAAGGCCGAGGAGGCCGCTCTGGCCCTGAAGCTGACGGCCCGCGACCTGCTGGAGCTGAAGGTCATCGACGAGCTGATCGAAGAGCCGCTGGGCGGCGCCCATCGCGATTTCCATGCCACGGCGAGTCGCGTCTCCGCCGCAATCGCCCGGCACCTGGAGCCGCTCAAGGAGCTTCCCAGCGAGGAACTCTTCCAGCGGCGGCTGGAGAAATACCGCCGAATGGGCGTCTACACCGAGGACCTCCAGTAATACGGCCGCATCCACGACTCCCCCTGGGCCATGGCCGACGAGGAAGAGAAGGAGCATAAGGTCGAGAAGGCTGCGGAGCCCGCGAAAAAACGCGGCCGCAAGCCTCGCGTCCGCGCCGTCTCCAGCGGCGAGAAGGACCTCGACAACCCGGTCGTAGCGTATCTCGACAACCTCACCAAGACGTCCCTGCTCGACGAGGTCCAGGAGGTCGAGCTCGCCAAGAAGGTGCGCATCGGCGACATCGAGGCGAAGAAGGACCTGGTGCGAGCCAACCTGCGCCTGGTCGTCAACATCGCCAAGAAGTACATCAACCGCGGCATCCTGTTCCTGGACCTGATCCAGGAGGGCAACATGGGGCTGCTGCGGTCGGTGGAGAAGTTCGACTACACGCTGGGCTACAAGTTCAGCACGTACGCCACCTGGTGGATCAAGCAGTCGATCATCCGCGCCATCGCCGAGCAATCGCGGATGATCCGCGTCACGATCCACATCATCGAGCAGCTCAACAAGTTCAACCGCAAGGTGCGGGACCTGACCAACGAGCTGGGGCGCCATCCGGTGCTCGACGAAATCCTGCAGCACACCGGCATCACGAAGGCCGAATACGACGAGATGCTCCGGATGACGCGGGAGCCGATCAGTTACGACCAGAGCGTCGGCATGGACGACAGCAACGTCACGGTGGAGGACTTCCTCGAGGAAGACGAGGAGAAGGTCAGCCCTGAGACGATCGTCTTCCAGGGACTCTTGCGGGAGCAGATCGAGACCGTGCTCTCGGACCTCTCGGAGCGCGAACGCGAGATCCTGAAGCTGCGGTTCGGGCTGGAGGACGGCGTGCCTCGCTCGCTGGCCTGGATCGGCAAGCGCATGAACGTGACTCGCGAGCGCATCCGCCAGATCGAGGCTCGCGGCCTCAAGAAGCTGCGCCGCAGCGCCAAGGCCCACACCAAGCTGCGGGACTACTACTTCATGGAGAAGTAGCCGCTAGCCTACGGAAGGGCAAGTCCCAGCCAGGCGCGGGAAGACGACGCCGGGAGCGAGCTTGCCGGCTGGGTCGAACGCAGCCTTGACGGCGCGCATCTGAAGGATTCCGGAATCGCCGTAGAGCTGGGCAAGCAGGGCCTGCTTGACGGGATTGCGGCCGGTGCCGTGCTCCGACAGCGGGCATCCGCCCAGGAGGGCCAGTTCGCGGCCGAACTCGAGCAGGGCCAGCTTTCCGGCCTCGACTTCAGCGGCAGAGCGGGGCAGCACGTTGGGGTGGACGTTGCCGTCGGAGATATGGCCCCAGATGGCATAGTCGAGGCCGCGGCGCTCGAAGCCCCGGCGGTAGGCGCGCATCATCTCGGGGAAGCGTTCGAAGGGAACGACCATGTCGGCGGCGACCTTCTGGATGGCCGGGTGGACGGTTCGCTGGGCCTCGCCGACTCGCCTGTTGACGCCCACGGGGACGGCCTCTCGCAGGGCGAAGAGCTGGGCGGCGCGCGCGGCGTCGCCGGGGAGCGCAACGTGAAGCCTCTCCAACACGCCCCACGGCGCCAGCAAGCGACACAAACGCACCAGTGGAGTATCGGGAGCGTTCGAGTTCTCGAATCCACCTATCTGCTCGAACGCCTGCTGCTCGCCCAGCGCGGCGGGAAGCTCCGCCTGGATAAGAAGCGCCGCGCCGTCGGCGTCGCGCAACTCCACGCCCTGCCGGCGATCGGCGCCGTCCTCCCGCAGTATGGCGAGGCAGCGAGCGTCCATCATCTCGATCGCCGCGACCTCCACGCCGCACGGATCGCCGCCTGCCCGCGTCGCCAGCGCCGCCTGTCGCAGCTCGGCCGCCAGCTCGAAAGCCGCCGATTCCTCAGGGAGCACCGCCAAGGCCGTCAGCGTCGAAACGCGCCGCGGAACCGCGCCCAGCCTCGCCTCGAGCACGATCCCCAAGGTCCCCTCTGCTCCGATGAAGAGATCGATCAGGTCCATCTCCGGCTCGGCGTGGTACCCGGCGCTGCGCTTGGCCACGTCCGGCATCCGATAACCGGGCACCGGCACGCGTGCCCGGCGCCCGCCCACATCCTCCAGGTCGAAGTACCCGTCCCGATGCGCTCGGACCTCCCCTCGCTCCAGGTCCAGGACGCCGCCGGAGGCGAGCATGACCGTAAGCCCCACTACCCAGTCGCGGGTGGAGCCGTACTTGAACGTCGCGGCCCCCGCGGCGTTCGTAGAGACGACCCCTCCGACCGTGGCGCCTGTGAAGGTCGGCACGGGAGGATACCAGCGGCCGCTTTCGCCCAGGAACCGCTCGAGCGCCTCCAGCGTCACGCCCGCGCCCGCCCGGACCTCCCCGCCCCCGCACGCCTCCAGGAGTGTGAAACGCTCCATCGACACCACCCACTCGCCCAGAGGCGTCGCCCCTCCCGTCAGCGAGGAGCGCGCTCCCGAGGCCAGCACGGCCGGCGCCTCGGCCAGCGCCCCCGCCACCTCGGCTTCGGTCCGAGGCAGGAACACGCCGGGCGTCCAGCCGCCCGGGAAGTGCGCCTCGTCGTGCAAGTACGCCTCGAGCTCGCCCGGCTCCACACGCCGCTCGGGAGCCCTCGATTCCCCCCGGGGAGCTCGTGCCCGGATACCGTGCGGCGCCTCAGGTGGCGGCCGCCGAAAGCATGGCGCGCGGAGGATCGTCATGGGTTCAGTCTTTCATGCCGGCGCCGGAAGCGACGCCGAAAAGTGGGGCCGTGCCGAAGGGGTTCAAGCGGGGCTCTGCCCCGATTGGAGCGAGTGACTCTCGACTGCTCCAGAAACCCGCGTGAACGCTCGAGAGGCTCGCGTGGCGAGCGGGGTCCAGGGGACCACCGGCCTTCTTGCAGAACCGTGCTTCGCACGCGCAGGAAGGCGCTCGGTGACGGCACTGCCGCCTGCCTCGCCCCACGACTCCAGATGAACCTCGAAAACACCTCCGGCGCCTTTCGTGCTTGACATCACGGCTACTCGATGGTACCCTGCACGGCGCAGTAGGCTGAAGTAGTTCCAAGTAGCCGTCCAGGACACCCAGGGATTCTCCAGAGTAGGGAAGAAGGTTCCGGGTGTTTTTTGTCGGGGCGTGGTCCGATGGGACCCGACGTCCGGACTCCGGGGACGGAGAACCAGTCCACGAGTATCGAGGAGAGACCAGCCCCCTCGGCTCTCTCGCCATTTTCGGCGAACGGGCCTGAAGGGAAGAGGTGCTCCAATCGTCCGGGCATCCCGCAACAGCGGGGCCCAACACTCGACGGCCTATCGGCGAGAAGCCTGCATCGGTCGGGCGGACCGAGGCTTCGCCGAAGACCACTCCCAAATCGAAAGGTCAAGGTTCCACCATGTTCAGCATTCGTCGCATCATCCTGCCTCTGGCTCTGATCGCCTCCGTTCCACTTGGCGCCTTCGCCAGCGAACTGCTCGAGCTCGAGGGCGGCATCCGCAAGGTCACTGTCGGCGGCGTCGAGACCCAGGCCCAGAAGGGCTTCGCCATCGGCAATCAGATCTTCATCGTGGACGGCCCGATGGCCCCGGCTGTCGAGGCGAGCGTCGGCCAGCACCTGGCCATCAAGGGTCTCGTTTATCGGATGGCGGGCATCGGCTGCGAGGCCGCTCCCAAGCTGATCGTCGGCGAGATGGCCCTGGCCCGCTTCGACGCCGCGGCCACGACCTTCCACGTCTCGGGCTGCCTCAAGGCCGCCAGCGGCAAGGTCCAAATCGGCGGAAAGTCCTTCACGCCGGCCGGCCCCCTCGCCGCTGCCGTGCTTGCGCTGAACGGCTGCGAGGTCGAGATCACCGGCGAGAAGAACCCGGTCCGGATGCCCGAGACTGCCGACAGCATCGTCGTCACGAGCATCGGCAAGCGAGACATCACGAAGGCCGCGGCCGCCTCCGGCGTGCGCACTCTCGACACCGTCCGCATCGACGCTCTCGGGCGCTACTCCAAGGTTCACCCGGGCACTCCGGAAGGCACCACGGACGGCACGGTGCCCCGCGTGAAGACCTCCGGCTACAACACGGTGACGGGCCGCTTCCAGGTCGTCGTCGAGACCTTTGGCGGCATCGCCGGGATCTCGCTGGGACACGAGATGCTCTTCATCTACGATGCCCAGGGCCAGTTCCTGACCAGCCAGGCGCTGTAAGGGACCACACCCGGTCCGCTTTCCGCCTCACCCGGCCGTAGCCTTCGGGCACCGGCCGGGTGCTTCGCTTCTGGGGGCTCTGCCGGCGGCCGCCCATTGTATGCTGGGCATTGCGATGCGAAAGCTCCGGACGGCGCTTCCCTACGTGTTGTTCGTCGGCGCTCTGGCGGCCGTAGCCTTTCACGCCACGTTGAGCGCCTACGCCGTGCGACACTTCCCGTCGCTCTCCCAGCTGGCGCTGGAGCACCTGGCGCGGATGGGCGAACGGGCGCTGCCCTTCGTGCTCGAGTTCCTGGGTGCCAACGATCCGCGGCTCAAGCAGGCGGGTCTATCGCTGCTGAAGGCGATCGGCGAGGCGGGCGACTGGTCGGATGCCGCGCCGGAGCTGCTCAACACGGTGATCGAGCAGTTTCGCAAGGAGGCGGATCCCGCTTTGAAGCGACAGTTCGCCGCGGTGCTCGGCACTTCCAACTCGAAGCAAGCCGTGGAGGCGCTGGGGTCCGGAGCCAAGGACCCGGCTATCCGCAACGCCTGCGTGAACGCGCTGAGAGCCATCGCAGAGCGGGCGCCGAACCCGGCGCTCAGGGATGCGGCGAAGCAAGCTGGCGCGTTTGCCGGTTCGGCCGAAGCGGCCAAGGCCGTATCGAGTGTCGTGGACACCGCGAGCACTGTCGCCCGACCTGCGCTCGACACCGTCGACGCCGTCCTGGGAGGGGCCGGACTCCGCAAGTCCGAGGACCCGTCGAAGTCCACAACCAAGCAGGGTGCCGGTGGCCGGTAGCCGCGCGCAAGGCAGCCTCGATCCCCACAAGCGGGCGAAGCGATGCGCGGTCTGCCGCAAGGGACCGAGCGTCTGCTTCTGCGGCGACGTGCGGGTCCTCCAGACCCGTTCGCGGCTGCCGATCCTGCAACACCCCACTGAGATCTGGCGTCCCTCTGCGACGGCGAAGATCGTGGAACTGGCGCTGGCAGGTTCGCGCCTGTTCGTGAGGGGCGATGCCGAGGATGAGGCGGAGCTCGAAGGACTGTTGGAGGAGCCCGGCAGCAGGCCCTATCTCGTGTTTCCCGATTCTCAGGCGCCGGAGCCTGCCCAGATGCGCGCCGCGGGGGCCTGGGCGGAGGGGCCGCCGCCCACGTTTCTGCTGCTCGACGGGAGCTGGCGTCAGGCGCGCCGGATGCGCCATCGCCGGCCCTGGCTGGCGAGGTTGCCCGTGGTGGCGTTGCGTCCGTCAGAGGACTCGGTGTATCGAATCAGGCGACAGGCCCACTCGGGCAATCTCTCCACGGTCGAGGCGGCGGCGCTCTTGATGTCCCAGGTGGAGGAGCGGCCCGAACGCTTTGAGCACCTGCTCGAATTGCTGGATCTGATGGTGACGCGAATCCTGCGGCTTCGGGGCCTGGATCGGGAAGGGCAGCCGATACGAGCCGCCGGCAGCGAGTAGTCAGCTGTTCGAAGCCCGACGCCGAGGGCCCGCCTTACTTCCTGCGATACACGTGGATCATGCATCCGAGGGAGGGAATGCGCCGCAGGATGCAGAAGTACGCGGGCGGGCCGTCGCCCGGGGGCGGCAGCGTCACTTCCGGAAAAACCTCGCTGGCGAGCTGGTAGAAGCTGGCCTCGTCCGGTAGAAGAGGCCCCTTGCGGTGAAGCACGAGGCCGCCCAGATCCTCGGCCCGATACGCGCCGGTCTCGGACACGCCTGTGAACCGCTGGCTCAGTTCGGCGTCAAAAGCAGCCAGCTCCAGCGTTTCGCGATCGGCGAACAGGACCAGGTCGGACTGGACCCCGACGCGAACGCCGTCGGGGCAGCCGGCGATTGCGTCCACCACCTCGGCCATGGGATAGGCGGCGCCGACGTGTCCCCACCAGTCGAACTTGAACAGCCCGGCGTCTGCGCCTTCCGGGACCTGGAGCACGAGCTTGCGAACGAGCCGGCCCGGGCCGAGCAGCAAGTTCTCCACCGCCCAGGAATGGAGCTGGCCAGCGGGCCGGACCAGATCGATGCCGAAGGTAACCGGCCACCAGAGGACGGCGCCGGCGATGGCCGCAGCAAACAGCTTCGCCGGCCGCAGGAGGCTCGACTCTCGAGGCGTCGCATTGGAGTCAGTGGAGCCGGAAGGCCGTTCGTATCCGAGTGCCGCGGCCAGCGCCAGCGGCGGAAGCGCCGCCAGGAAGTAGTCGCCCCATTTGATCCGGATCGCCGTCAGGATCGCGTACGGCACGGCTGTCCAGACGGCGAGCTTGGCCGCGGCGGGGTCGCGGCGCCTCGCCAGCGCCGTCCCGCCGCACGCGGCGGCGAGCAGGCAGAACGGCATCCCGGGGAAGCTCAGCGCTGCGAGGCCGTAGTAGGCCACTCCCAGCGGGTCTCGCCAGGAAGTCGGATAACTCTGTTCCTCCATCGACTCCGAATGCCTGAGCCAGTCCGTGCGCTCGCTCCAGCGGACCGCGTACCACCAGCCCGAGATCGCGGCCGCGACGGCCGTGGCCACCAGAAGGCTCGAGGCCGCCTTCGCCAGCGCGCGCACTCGCTGGCCCGGCCGGCCCAGCGCAGCCCAGCCGGCGGTCAACAGCGGTCCGGCGAGGAAGATGGGGAAGGTGTACTTCGTCAACAGGCCCAGCCCGCAGGCGACCCCGAGAAGCAGCGCTGCGCCCAGCGACTGCAGCCCGCCCGAACACTCCAGCGCCAGCGTCGCCAGGACGGCCAGCGCCGCAACCGGCAGCTCCAGCATCAAGAACCGCGACTGGGCGTAGACCATCGGGAACGCCGCCACGGCGAGCGCCGCCGCCGGCCCGCAGCCGGGCCCGCCCAGCCGTTCGGCCAGGCCGTAGGAGCCCGCCAGCAGGACCAGCAGCCAGAAGCAGCCCGCGAGAACGACCCAGTCGCGCCCCCGCGGCACGGCTCCATGAAAGGCCGCGCCCACGATGTGCGCCAGCGGCGGATAGGCAACGTCCAGCGCTGCGAGTCTCCGGGGCAGCTCCGGCAACCAGGCCTCCGCGAAGACGCGCTCGCACTGGAGGCACAGCAGCCTGTGGTGCGCGTCGTCCGCGTTCGGCACTCCCCGGTCCACTTGCAGCCAGGCGAGATCGCCCCGGAGGTGAAGGCCTGCCAGCGCAAGGCAGACTGCGCTGCCGAGCATCAGGCGGCGAAGGTCCTGTCTGGTCACAGCTCCTCGAGCGTCCTCAGCCGCGGGCTCCGAGCCGGGGGCCGAGGGCCGAATGCCAGGGGCCGCGGGGCGAGCCCTCGCGGCCCAGTCTCAGCGCCGCTTGCGCAGGAAGCTCGGGATGTCGAGATCGTCGGCCGGTGGCGGAGTCATCGTCGCCGGCTTCATCTGCTCGGCTTGCGGCTGATGGCGCATAGGGCTCGGCGTCATCGGCACCGCGCTGATCGGCGTCACGCTTGCGCGGCCGGGCCGCGTCTGGGCGTAGCCGTCCTTGGCGAATCCGGTCGCGATCACGACTCGGGCCTCCGGTGATGTTGATGAGCAGGCCCGTGGCTCCGCTGATGGTAGCTTCCAGCAGGGGACTCGAAATCGCTTCCTGCGCGGCGTGGACGGCGCGGTTTTCTCCGCTGGCCCGGCCAATGCCCATCAGAGCGCTCCCGCTGCCTGCCATGATCGTCTTGACGTCGGCGAAGTCGAGGTTGATCAGACCGGGGACGGTGATCAGGTCGGTGATACCTTGCACGCCCTGGCGCAACACGTCGTCGGCCTTGCGAAATCCCTCCAGGATCGAGGTGTCGCTGTCGGCGATCTGCAGCAGCCGGTCATTGGGGACGATGATGAGGCTGTCGACTTTCTCTTTGAGGTTCTTGATCCCGACCTCGGCTGTGGCCATGCGCTTGCGGCCTTCGAAGCTGAACGGCTTCGTCACGACCGCCACTGTCAACGCCCCCAGTTCCTTGGCCACTTCGGCGATGATGGGGCTGGCGCCGGTGCCGGTGCCGCCGCCCATCCCGGAAGTGATGAAGACCATGTCGGCGCCGCTGAGCGCCTCGGCGATCTTGTCACGATCTTCCTCGGCGGCCTTCTTGCCGATCTCGTGGTTGGCTCCCGCGCCGAGGCCCTTGGTGAGCTTGTCGCCGATCTGGATCCGGATTTTCGCATCCGACAGGACCAGAGCCTGAGCGTCGGTATTGGTGGCGATGAACTCGACGCCCGGCAGCCCTGCTTCGATCATCCGGTTCACCGCATTGGAACCGCCGCCGCCCACCCCGATGACCTTGATATCGGCCACCTGCTCAACCGCGTCGAACTCGAACATCTTCTCTTGAGCCATATGCCCACCGTACTCCTTGCGATGTCTTTCCGGTTTGGCCGCCGGCACGGATGTAATCTTCGCTGAAACCGGCGGAGTATACACTGCGAACGCGACCCCGCGCAACGGCTCCCCGGCGCCGGGACACACTTGCGGCAGCTGCGGCCCCTGTCGCGATCAGTCGAGGCTCGCAGCCGCGAGGCGAGGACCGATGCGGGCTTTGACGTCTTCCCAGCTCTGCAACGAGAGGCGCGCGCTGGGCGTGGCGCGGCTATGACAGAAAACGCAGTTTGCGGCAACCACAGGTTGCACGGACTTCTTGTATTGCTGCTCCGTCGCTCCGGCCTTCACCCACTGGCGGAAGACCCGCGCTTGATCCGACGGCAGGGGACGAGCCAGCGGCATCCCCGGCTGCAAAACGCCTTCCACGCGCAACACCATCGGCGAGTGGTCGGGATCGCCCGGAACGACTAATGCGCTGGTGGCCGGCGGCGGCGCCGGCGGATTGGGCGGCGGAGGGCTGGGAGGGGGCGGCGGCGGCCCAGGCGGGCCTGGCGGCGCAGGCGGAGGAGGCGGAGGCGGTTGCGGGCCGTCACCCAATCCCATCTGGTCGGTGATGCCGACGACGATTCGCGCGTTCCACTCGGCCCGGGCATCGGGGCTGTTGGCCAGCACGAACTTGGCGCGTTGCCGGAGCAGCTTCAGCAGGTCCCTGGCCGTATGGCGAAGGCGGAACTCCATCGTGCCGTCGATGTTCTGGCGGGAGAAGTCGAACTTCTCGACGTCGTGCAGCGAGAGGCCCAACAGTCCGTGGATCTGTCCGCCGACGCCTCGCGGTGCCGGACCTGCAGCCAGGCCGTGGCACGCCACTGCGATCGAGATCTCTGCAGCCAGGGCGAAAAGGCGGCCTTTGGTCATGGAATTCATGGCATAATCCGGGACGCGCAGAATTATAGGGAAGATGCGCCAAACGTCAAGCCTCCGGCCTTCACCAGAACCGGTACTTGAACAGCGTCCAGAACGCCTCGATGCCATCGCGCCAGCGGATCTTCTTGCCCTCGTCGACGGTACGGGGCCGGTAGCGGATGGGGATTTCCAAGATCCGCTCGCCTCGCCGCAAGACCTTGGCGGTGACCTCGGGACAAAATTCGAAGCGGCGGCACTGCAGGTCGAGCGAGCGCAGCAGGTCGGTGCGCACGAGCTTGTAGCAGGTGGCCTCGTCGGTGACGCCGGCGCCCGGGAAGAGCATGTTGGTGAAGAGCGAAAGCAGGCGCGCGGCGATCTTGAAGCGGGTGTACGGGATGCTGTTGGCGGAGTGAAATCGCGTCCCGTAGACGACCCGGGCGCGTCCCTCGGCGATTGGGCGCATCAGCTCCGGCAGATTCTCGGGGTCGTACTCGAGGTCGGCGTCCTGGATGGCGACGACGTCGCCGGTGACGTGCGGGAGTGCGGCGCGGATGGCGCTGCCCTTGCCCTGGTTACGTTCCAGGCACACGACCGCGAGGCCGGGCAACGTGAGCGATTCGAGGAGCTGTCTGGTTCCGTCGGAGGAGCCGTCGTCGACCACGACCAGCTCCTTGTCGACGGTAAGGGCCATCACGCGAGCGACGATCTCGCGAATGGTTGCGGCCTCGTTGTAGACCGGCATCACGATCGAGAGCTTCACGCGGCAGCCTCCCCGGTAAACGCCTCGGCCTTGCGGGCAAGCCGCCACGCGCGGGCCACGCGCGGGATGCCCAGGAAGAGCAGCGCCAAGGTTACGAGCCCGTAGGGCGGGAGGACGGCTCCGGCCTGCCGCGGCTCCATGAGATGCGGAAGGCTGGCGAACCAGAAGTCGAGGCTGCCGGCGTGTTTCCCGGCGGGCGGCAACTCGACGAACGGCAGCAATCGATGACCCTTCTCATCGTTCCACTCCTCTGCCGTGGAGTTCAGGCGTAGGGTTTCCGTCGGGCTGCCGGCAAACGTCGAGCGGAGCAG
>JACQFU010000006.1 GCA_016199905.1 Candidatus Wallbacteria bacterium | reverse complement strand
CAGGCGTCTCAGAGGTCATCCTTGCCAGCACACCGAGCACGGAGGGCGAGACGACGGGCCTGTTCCTAGCCGAGGCGCTCGCCGCTTTTCCGGTGTCCGTCACCCGGATCGCCTACGGGATTCCCCTCGGCAGCGACCTCGAGTACACCGACCCGGCGACGCTGGCCCGCGCGATGGAAGCGCGTCGTCCCCTGCGGTGACGGCGCCCATTGTTGTGTAATGTTTTTGCGTTTGCTATAGTTTCTCGGCCCGGCCTCACCCAGGCCGGGGAAGGTTCCGTTCCCATGCGCTTTTCCTGTCATAAGGCCGAGCTTCTGCAGGCCGTTCAGATCGCCTCACGCGTGCTCCCGTCGCAGACGTCGGAGCCCCTGTTCCTGAACCTGATGCTCTCCGTCGAGGAGGGCACGCTCTCCGTGTTCGCCACGCAGCATCAGGTGAGCTTGCGCAGGCAGCTCCCGGTTCAAATGTCGGAACCGGGGAGAGTCAGCGTGCCCGGATCGCTGCTCGCGGAGATCCTGCAGCAGATCCAGACCTCGCGAGCCGAAGGAGTCGATCTCACCGTCGACTCCGAACGGCGCATCAAGGTCTCCAGCGAAGGCGCGAACTACCGGCTCTCCGGCATCGACCCTGAAGGCTTCCCGCAGATGAAGGAGCCGAGCGCCGAGAAGTCGTTCACCGTTGCGGGCTCGATCCTGCGCGACCTCATCAAGCGGGTCGTCGTCGTCAACAGCGCCAGTGCGGGCGCCAGCTTCGACGAAGTGCTGCTCGAGGTCAAGGACGCCAGCCTCGCCTTCGTCGCCACCGACAGCGTGCGTCTGGCCGTGGCCCGACACGCCGTGGCCGCCGGCTCGCCAGACGTGGACGTGCGCTTGCCGCTGGTGTCGCTGGCGGAGCTGGGGAAGATCCTCCCGTCCGACAGCGACGTTCAGGTTTCCATCGGTTCCCACCAGGTCGGCTTCTCTTTCGCGCAGACACTTTACGTGGCTCGCACGTCCGACAAGTCGTTTCCGGCCTACCGGTCGATCTTGCCGAAAGATCATCCGCGCTACGTGACGCTGGACGCTCGGACCTTTGGCGACGCGCTCAAGGGCGTAGCGCCTCTGGCGCGCGTGAACAAACACCGCGTCCGATTTCACGTCGAGCCGGGTCGCCTTCGCATCACCTCGACCTCCCAGGAGGTGGGCGGCGAAGCCGAGCGCGTCGTCGACGCCGACGTGAAGGGCGAGCCGATCGAGCTTTCGTTCAACTCCAAGTACATCCTCGACTTCCTTGGAGTCGCCGACGCCGAGAAGGTCCGGATGGGGGTCACCGCAGGCAGCCTGCCGGCGACTTTCCGCCCCGAAGGCGAGGAACGGGACTACATCTACCTGCTGATGCCCATCAACCTATGACCAGAGCGCGGCCGGCCCCGGGATCTGATATGCTCCGGACGACCAAGAATCCGGAGTGCGGGCCGTCTCCGTCTCCCCTACGCCAACCTTAAGAGAAGGGGGCCTCGCATCGTGCCCAAGAAGTCCTCCGAAAACCTGGAATCCCTTCTGAAGAGCGCCAACGCCGATGTTCGCCGCAAGGCGGTCACGGACCTGGCCAAGTCGTCGGACTCGGGTGCCCTCGACTTGCTGGTCAAGGCCCTTGGCGACGACAACGAGAACGTCGTGCAGGGAGCGATGAAGGCCCTGACCGAGCGGGGCGACAAGTCCATCCCGGCGCTCATAACCGCGCTCAAGAACCGCTCCTGGACGGTGCGCAAGAACGCGTCGAAGGTTCTGGTACGGCTCGGCGAGAAGTCGCTGGAGTCGATCGTCAAGGCGATGTACAGCGACGACGACGACGTGCAGTTCTGGGCGGGGGAGGTATTGAGCGAGTTCGGCGAGAGCGCCATCGATCACTTCGTCGACATCCTCAAGAGCGGCTCGCAGTCGAGCCGCATCTGCGCCATCAACGCCCTCGGCAAGACGGGCAGCCCACGGGCCGTGGAACCGCTTATCCAGATGCTTGCCAGCGACGCCTGGTCGGTTCGCAAGGCCGCTGCCGAAGCGCTCTGGGAGGTCGGCCAGCCGGCCACTCAGCCGCTCATCGAGGCGCTCGAGAGCAAGAATCCGGACCTCGAGTTCTGGTCGATCCAGGTGCTGGGCGAGATCGGCGACCCCGCCGCCGTGCCGGCCCTCATCCGGAAGCTGGTGAGCCCGGATCTGTCGGAAGAGAAGCGCATCAGCGTCATCAAGGCCTTGGGCGAGATCGAAGACCCCCAGGCGATCTCGGCGCTCATCGGCGAACTGGGCCATCCGAGTTGGTTCGTGCGCCGCGCCGCCGGCGAGGCGCTCTGGCAAATCGGACCGGCCGCGATCGGCGATCTGATCAAGGCGCTCTCCAGCCAGAACGTCGACGTTCGTTACTGGGGCAGCAAGGTCCTGGGCGAGATGCAGGCCAAGGAGGCCGTGGAACCGTTGATCGGCCTGCTCGAGGATCGGGAGTGGTCGATCCGATCGGGCGTCGCCTACGCGCTGGGCGAGATCGGCGACGAGCGAGCTGCCGAGGCTCTGTTGAAGCACCTGGAGGACCCCAACGAGATCGTCCGAAAAAACATCGTGATCGCCCTGGGTCAGATCGGGGACGCCAAGGCCATCAAGAGCTCCGAGGCCGCCTTGGACGACGAGAGCGACTGGGTCCGCCGCTACGCCGCAGAGACTTTGGAGAAAATCAAGGACAAGCGAGTCGACTCGGAGCTGGCGGTGAAGCGCAAGTGCGGCAGTTGCTTCGCGCCCATGGAGGACGATTGGAAATTCTGTCCTTCCTGCGGCAAGTCCTTCCACCGCAAGTGACGGCGGCGCCTGGCCGCCCATCGCCAGTCTTGCGGCGACTGGCGTACGGCGCGTCAACCGTGCTGCTTTGCCTGGCGATCGCGCTGGGCGTGCCGGCCGGAGCGTTGGCCGACAGCCTGCGCGGACAGCTCGTGCTGTTGACCAAGGGTGGTCTCAAGGAGACGCCGGACAAACTGGTCGACGAGATATCCGACGCGCGCGTCCAGGCGGTCAGCATCACCAACGTGCTCAAGAGCGCCGACGGCCGCATCATCCTGGAGATTACATTTCCCTCCGAGAGGAAACTGGCTTTCGAGAAAATGGTCGCCGAGCTGCCGGCGGTCAATTTCATCGTCCCGGTCACGGTCGAAGGCTGGAATGTAAAGCCGACCATCGACCCGATCGCCGCCCCCGAGGGCGAGCGCGGCGAGTCGCCCCGGCCAGGCGATTTCGACATGACCATCAACGCCAAGCGGGATTCCATCAGCAGCTTGAACTTTCGCGACGTCCCGCTGCGGGACGTCCTGAGCTACCTGGGACAGCAAATGAACCTCGAGTACATCTGCCCGGGTGAGGTCGGGCGCCGATTGATCTCGGCGCAGCTGCGCTCGGTGACGCTGCCGCAGTTCCTGGATGGTTTGAAACTGGGGCTCGACATCGGCATCAAGAAGATCGGGGGATTCTACGTATTCAGCGCCCGCGGAGATGGAGTCGCAGCGGTGAAGAAGCCGGCCGCGGCCCGGGGTGCGGAGGGCGTGCGATGAGCGAGAAGAAGGAACCCAACGGGATGATTTTGCGAATCAAGAAGGCCGTGCGCGACGTGCCCGACTTTCCGAAGAAGGGGATCGTCTTCAAGGACATCACGCCCGTACTTCGTGACCCGACGCTGCTCAAGGGGCTGGTCGACGAGCTCGCGCGGCGTTACGCGGGCCTCAAGATCGACTATGTTGCGGGCATCGAGTCGCGCGGGTTCATCTTGGCCGCGCCGGTGGCGACAGCCCTCTCGGCGGGCTTCGTGCCCATTCGCAAGAAGGGCAAGCTGCCGTGCGAAACGTACCGCGAAGACTTCAAAGTCGAGTACGGCACCGACTCGATCGAGATGCACAAGGACGCTTTCGGACTGGGGAATCGCGTGCTGCTGCTGGACGACGTCCTGGCCACCGGCGGGACGGCCTCGGCGGCCATCCGGCTGATCGAGAAGGCGGGTGGGCGGGTAGCTGGTGTAGCCTTCATGATCGAGTTGAACTTCCTCGAGGGACGCGCCAAGCTCGGAGACAGGGACGTGTACTCGTTGATCCAGTACTGAGGGGCCCCTATGACCACTACCCGACTGGAGAACCGACTGGAGAGTCCGGACTGGGAAACCCGTTTCGTGGCGGTGCGCGAGCTGGGCAGCCGCTCGGGCCGCAAGACGATGGAAATGCTGCGGCAGGCCGCCGCCGATCGCCACCAGAGCGTCCGGTGCGCCGCGGCCATCTGCCTGGGGAACTTCCCGGGCAAGGAGGCCGTCGACTGCCTCGTGGAACTGCTGGCCGACCCCGACGAGTGGGTGCGTCTCAGGGCCACGCAGTCGCTCGGGAAGATCCGGGCGCCCGAGACCCTGGACTACCTGGTGCAGCATCTGGAGACCGAGGAGGACGTGAAGGTCCGGGCGACGATGGTGAAAGCCATCGGCGCCTATGCCGACGAACGATACTTGCCGATCCTGGTGAACTGCTTGCAGGACGAAGACCTTCGCGTGCGCGCCAACACGATCGAGAGCCTGGGGAACTTCAAGAGTAAAAAGGTCCAACGAATCGTGAAGGGGTTCGTGAAGGACCCCAACAGCCGCATTCGCGCCAACGCCGCGCGGGTCCTGGCGCTGACGGGCAGCCAGGTCGCGGCGCGCCGCACCTTCCACGAGATGCTGAAGAGCGAGAACCAGTACACGCGCTCATCGGCCGTGTTCGCGCTGGGAGAGCTGCGCCAGGATGCGTTCCTCTCTTCGCTCCTGAGGCTGACCGGCGACGTGTCGTTCGTGGTTCGCCGAAACGTGGTCGACGCGCTGGTCAAGTACGGATCGGCGATCTGCCGTCAAGTGGAAGGGCTGCTGGACGATCGCGATCCGCTGCGGCGTGCAATTGGCTGCCAGGTGCTGGCGCAGACAGGCGACCGGCGCTCGCTCAAGAAGCTGATCCCGCTGCTGGAAGACGCCGATGGCGAGGTCCGCGCTCGGGCCGAGGAAGCCGTCGATCGAATCCGCCGGCGGGACGAATGAACATCAGCATCACCGTGGCCGAGCTGGAGACGCAGTTCGGCCTGCGGCGGCTGTCCCTGGAGCCCGACATGAACCGGGCGATCGAGGGCGGCTACGTGGGGTACGCAGGCCTGGCCCTGGCCGGGTGGCTCGACGACGTCACGGCCAAGCGGCTGGTGCTGCTGGGCGACGCGGACATCGGCTACCTCTCGATGCTGGAGTCGACGGTCGCCCACGAGCGGCTGCGCGCGATCTTCCAGCGCGATATCAGCTGTCTGGTGCTGCACGCGCGGCTGCGCTGCCCGAAGATGCTGGTCGACGAGGCCGACCGCTACCACATCCCTGTGCTGGGATCGAGCCTGCCCAGGATGGCGCTGCAACCGGAGTTGATCAAGTTCCTGCGGTTCGCGCTGGCGCCTCGCAAATCCGTGCACGGCGTGATGATGGACGTCTGCGGGGTGGGAACGCTGCTGCTGGGCAAGAGCGGCATCGGCAAAAGCGAGTGCGCGCTGGAGCTGGTCAAGCGCGGCCACCGGCTGGTTTGCGACGACGTGGTGCTGATCAAACGCATCCACGACGACAAGGCAGTTGCAACGGCAGCCGGCAACGTGCGCTACTACATGGAGATCCGGGGCATCGGACTCATCCACATACCCTCGCTTTTTGGAGTGGGGGCAATCACCGACCACAAGGACGTGGATCTGGTGGTAAGGCTGGAAGAGCCGGACCCGGAGCGCAACTACGAGCGGCTCGGCATCGAGCAGCCGCTCTACAACCTCCTGGGGGTCAAGATCCCCCTCGTCGAGATTCCGGTCATCAAGGGGAAAAACCTGTCCATTCTGGTCGAGGCTGCTGCGATGAACCAGCATCTGCGGACGATGGGCATCAACTCGGCCCAGATCTTCAGCGATGAGCTTCACAAACGGCTGGCCCGCCCTCCGACGCCGCTGCTGTTTCAGCGGCCGGGGTGAGCTCGCGAAGCCGAAGGGCGCGCGAGAGAGGGCGGCAGTCCGCGCGCGGGGAACGGAATCATACAATTTCGCCCCTATAGTAAATAAATATGTCTCGAAATCCGATGCCTACGGCAGTCGATCGAACAATTTCGGACCCGCTCTCCAGAGGCACTCATGAAGCGCCAGGGCGTCACCATTCTCGCATGGGCCGTCGCGGCCCTCTTCTGCCTTTGCGCGAGAACCGATGCCCAACCTGCTCCGGAGCCCCCTCCAGGCGATAGCGTTCAGAAGTTCGAGGGGGCAAGCAAGTCGCCGGAGTCGACCGGCGCGATGCAGATCGAGGGAGGCTACCTCGAGTACGACCGGGACCGGCGCATCGCGGTGCTCAAGGACGGCGCCCATATCGAGTACGACGACCTGAAGCTGTGGGCCGACAACGTGCATGACGACCTCGGCCACGACCAGATTTACGCCCAGGGCGCCATCGAGATGTGGCGCGGCAAGGACAAGTACCAGGGCGACTCGCTCGGCTACAACTACAAGACCCGGCGTGGCACTCTACGCAAACTGCATACCCGGCGCGGCGTGGAGTACGTGGTCGCCGAGAAGATGGATCTGCTGCCCGATCGGATCGTCGGCTACGAGGTATCCACCACGACCTGCGATCGCTCGCCGCCGCACTTCCGCATCCAGGCCCGGAAGATGACCATCCTGCCGGGGGACAAGATGATCATGGAGAACGTGCGATTCCGGATGAACGAGAAGACATGGTTTCGCTTGCCCCGCTACGTGGTGGACTTGAAGAGCGGCGAGGCAATGGAACGTTTCTTCGTGAAACCCGGCTATACGGCCGCGCGAGGATTCACGCTCAAGACGGCCTACCAGTTCTGGGGCAACGAGTACCTGTTCGGAAAGGTCTACTACAACCCCTCCCAGTTCGAAGGAACCGACTTCGGCGGCACCATCCACTACAAGTTCGACGACAAGAACCCGGGTGAGTTCGACTTCTCGCGCCACGAATCGAACCTCATCCATCAGCAGGCCAGCCGCTACCAGTTGAATCAGCGCTCGGAGTTGCCGTGGGCGATGGCAAACCTCAACCTGCTCCTGACCGACACGACTTTCGGCAATCTGGGCACCGATAGCGAGATGAACCTTGGGGCGTCGCTAGCCAGGACTTTCCCGGGCTGGTCGACGCAGCTCTCGATGGAGAAGCGGTTCGACCTCTCCGACGACAACTTCCGGCTGGCCCCTGTGCAGTTCCTGGAGACGACGCCGAAGTTCACCTTCGCGGAGACGGGCAGCACGGACCTTTTCGGCAGCGGCGTGGGCCTTTCGGTGGACGGCAACGTCGCCCACTACCGCGAAGTGACGGCGCAGAAGACGACGGCTATGGGCCGCGCGGAGACCAGCTTCAACGTATCGCTTCCACCCGCCCGGCTGGGGGACGTGCAGGAGATCAATTCCTCGATCCGACAAACCGAGGACCTCTACGAGAACGGCCAGATGCGCCACTTCTTCAGCTACCAGGCCAACAGCTTCGAGCGCTACACCGACTCTCTCAACAGCGGATTCAACTACGTGTTTCAGGACGCGATGGGCGACGCGTCGCCGTTCTCGAGCTTCGACCTGCTCCCGCCGAAGCTCAACCTGTTGACCGGTTTCCTGCGGTTCGGCGACTACGACCGTTTCAGCGGCACGCTTTTCCAGGTGGGTCACGACTTCACGAACGGTCAGTACCAGAACGCGTCGAGCAACTTCGTGTATCACACGCCCATAGGCGGCCAGCGATTCGTGTCGCTAGGGTTGACGCCCTTCTACGATCTATCGCGCGATCCGACCAGCCTCGACTCGTTGAGGATCGGCAGCGTGTCGACCAATTTCCGGGTCGCCAGCGGAGATCGCTGGTCGCACGCGCTCATCACCAACTACGACACCCTCCACGACCGGATGCAGTCGATCACGGAGCGCAGCGGGTTTCTGTTGAACGACAAGACCAGGCTGGACCTGGACTCCAACCTCAGCCTCAACACCCTCAACTCCGGCTACGACCTGACGAAGCTGAACCTGGGTATCACGCGGGACTTCCACGACTTCGAGGGGCGGCTGCGCTGGAACGCGGTGCAGCAGGAGATCTTCTTCGAGTTCTATCTCAAGTACGCTTCCACGCGACGCATCGGACTGGGTGTGAACTACGGCGACACGCCCGATCTGGTGCCCACCTTCGGGCCGGGAGGCGCCGGCAGTCTCTCGAGCCCCGTCGCTATCTCACCCTGACGGCGTTAGATTGGAGTCGCGAGGAGCCAGGAGCAAACAGGGCATGGGCAGGACGACGCACAAAGGGTCAGGCGCTAGGCCAGGCCGCGCCGTGGGCCGCGAGCCGGCTTATCGCTGCGGCTTCACTCTGGTGGAACTGCTCGTCACCGTGGCTCTGCTGCTCGCGCTGACCTTGATGGCCAGCGGCGTCTACATCAGCTACGTGAAGACCGGCGAGGAGTCGATGGTCCGCAACAACCTCACCCAGATGCGCAGCGCGCTGCAGCAGTTCTACTCCGACAACGGCAGCTACCCGTTCCAGACGACCGACATCTACGGCAACCGATGCGGCTTCCTGGACGACAGCTCCAGCGAGCTGACGCAAGGTCCCCGCCGCGGCCCGGGCGCCTACCCCGCCAACAAGATGCGCTACCTGGCGGAGATCCCGATCGACCCGTCGCTCAACTCGAAGGGCTGGTCGGTGCTCACCGAGCCGTTTCAGCTTACGGCGAGCGCCGCCCGCCTGGCCGTGGTGACCGACGTCCACAGCGGGAATCCTCTCTTCAAGGACCTGTGATGCCACGAAGCAAGCGGTCTGTCCCGGGGCGTCTGCCTGAGGCGTTCACGCTCGTGGAGCTGCTGATCGCCCTTGCGATCATGCTCGCGCTGGTCGCAATGGCTTCAGGCGTTTTCCGGGAGAACCTCGACGAGGCGAAACAACGCGTCATGGAGGCCAATCAGCGGGCCATCCGAAAGGCGATTGCGGCCTTCTACAACGATCAGGGGCGCTACCCCTACAACGGTCAGGACAAGCTCGGAAACGTGGTGCAGTTCCTCGACAACCAGAGCAGCGAGCTCGTGCAAGGCGTGCACGATGGCGCGGGCACTTACCCCAAGAACCGTTCTCGCTACCTGCGAGAGATCCCGATCGATCCGACTACGGGCAAGGCCGACTGGCTGCTGGTCCCGTGCGACAACGACGGCGACTGGAAGCCCGGGTCGCCGGCGACGGGTTGGCCCGAGTCGCATCAGCCCGGCACTCTCGAGTGGGCTTCGAGCAAAGGCAACACGGGTGGGGACGATGTCGACGGCGACGGGCGTCCGTCCCTGATGCACAACGTCGCCGGCCATCCCGAGTTCGAGGGCAAGCCCGAGCCCCACGTCGACGAGGACGGATTCGGCGGCAATCCCCAGGATGAGGACGGCGACGGCAAGACCGACGAGGACCCGCCGGATGTGATGGATGTAATGAGTCGAGGGCCGCAATGAACCCCGAGCAGGCAGGGCAGCGGACGCCGCGATCGAGGGCCGGCTTCTCCTTGATGGAGCTCGTCGTCGCGATGGTCGTTCTGCTCATCCTCTTGCCGACGGCCGTGCCGCTCTACGACCGCTACCTGGGCGACGCCCGCGAAGAGTCGCTCAAGCAGCGGCTGCGAGAGCTTCGCCGGGCGCTGTCCACGTTCCGACTCGAGAATGGCCGCTACCCGAACTGGCTGTTCGACGGCTTCGGCAACAACGTCGATTTCCTCGACGATCAAAGGAGTGAAGTCGTCCAGGGAGTTCACGACGGCCCCGGCACGTATCCCGCCAAACGCCGCCGGTACCTGGCCGAGAT
>JACQFU010000027.1 GCA_016199905.1 Candidatus Wallbacteria bacterium | reverse complement strand
CTTGCCGGGGCCCATGGTCTCGATCCGATCGAGCATGCGAGCCACGACGACCGCCATCTGGTAGCGGTTGAGGGTCTTGTTGCCGTGGAACTTGCCGTCATATCCCTGAAGGATGCCGGCCTCGGTGGCCTTCTCGATCGCCTTGTAGGCCCAGTGGCCATTCGGAACGTCCGAGAAGGGGCCCGCAAATGCGGGAGCCGCGATCGACAAAACGAGCGCGACCAAAACGAGTGTAGCGATTCTCATCTATTTCCCTCCGTAGGGTGGTTGTCCACTTCCTCGGAAGACCTCTGCAAGTGTCCTTGTTTCCTTGCGGCGTCTGTCCGTGGTCGTGGGGACTATCGTTTTTTACGAACCTGTTCCTGTAATGGATACCTTTTGAGTGAAATCCTCGGATCCCTGCCAGTGGCGTTTGTCCTGCACCTCCTTTCCTGGCCGAGTCGGGTTTGCCGAGTGGCCTCGAATCCTGTCGCGCGGCGGCCTTGCAGCCAGCACACGGGGGTTCGAGGGCCGGGAGTTTCTCACACCAGACAAAAAATGTCAAGCGTCCTTAACTTCTGTCCGACAAAAAAACGTCGTTCGCAAAGTCTTATCGGCATCACCATGCTGTTCCCGAAGAGGGCGGAATCGCGCAACGACCCCGGCCGGGGAGCGACGGAACAAGGGGCGTCGGCCTGGCCAGCAGGGAGGAAACTGCAGCATCGAGGGAGCTTTCCTCTCCTGCATGGATTGAGGGAAGAAACACATCTTTCCTTTATTGAAGCCGATTTTTGACCGTGGCACGGAGGCTGCATCGGCCCGGCGCCGTCACGGCTGCCGCTGACGCGCCCAGGAGGTCACGATGCGGATTCGCCTCTCCTTGATGCTGGCTCTCCTCGCACTGGCCGCACCGCTCGCCGCGCAGGCCATCGATCCGGATGGCGCCTTCGTGGAGCTGCGCGCCAGTCCGGCAGCCGAAGACTCCGGCGAAGCCCTCGCGCCCGCACGCGCTCCCGCCGACGCCGAACCCGCGCCCGCCGCGTCCGGAGAGACCGTACCCGCGCCTGGGGCTGCGCCTGCCGCGGTTCGCACACGCGCTTCGTATCTTCCGCTGCGGCTCGACGGCCAGCTACTGGCTCCCGTGCGCATGCACGGGGAGAACATCGACTTCCAACTGGGCCGCGACAACCTCGCCTTCGTCAATCCGAGCGGTGTGATGCGGCTGGGGAACATGGCCGGCAACTGCTACACGATGGCCTTCGTCGCCAAGCTCTTCTTCGAGGACGCGGAGTATCTTCCGGGCCCGTCCGAGCCCTCTCGCGACGGCGTTCGGATGTCAGAGCTCGCTTCCCACCTGGCCGGTGGCCGCCGGGGAAAATTCACGGTCCGTGGCTACGAGAGTCTGTTCGACCTCACCAGCGACCGCGATCCCTCCCATCCGAAGGACCTCGAGAGCCGACTCCACGAAGCGATCCGCGCCGCCAATGGGTTGGCTGTACCGCCCGCCTCGACCCCGCCGGGCCACCTGAAGTCCCTCACTGAAATTAGTCAGTTCATCACTTCAGTCCATTACTTCTTCTACGTCCAGCGGACCGGCCACAGCTTCCTACGCTCGGTGCTGGTGGAGAAGCTCGCGGGCGACAAGGGTCCCGCCGCCGTCACCCGCGAACAAGCCGAGTCCTTGAAGGCCGAGCTGCGAGCAGGCAAGACGGCACTCTTCTGCCTCTGGAACAACTCCATTTTCTTCGGCCACGTCGTGCTCGCCTACGGCTGCGTCGAAACCGCCGACGCCGACTTCTTCATCTGCTACGACAACAACGAGCAGCACGGCGCCGAGCGCCGCCCCTGCGTCATCCGGGTGGGCAAGCAGAACCACTCCATCCGCAAGTTCATCCGCAGTGACGACGGCACGCTGTCGGGCGGAACCGGCGAGGCTTGCGAGGCTGTGCTCCACCTGCCCGACCTCACCATCAAACCCGAGAACCTCGCCGACCTGGAACGTATCGTCCGCCACGCCGACCAGCAGACCGCTTACCTGATGGCCGGCCGGGAGCTGGTCGAGAGCCTCTCGGAGCGTTCTCCGGAGACCTCGTCGCTCTTCAACGACGTTCGCCAGTTAGTCCTGAACGTGCAAGCGATCCAGCAAGCCCTGGCCCTGGACGGGATCAGGCCCGAGGACCGCATCGGCCCCGACGCGTCGCTCGAACAGGTGAACGCGCTCCTGGCCAGATACGCAGACGTGGGGGCGCGCGCCGCGGCGCCGCACGGACTGCCTCCGGGCGTAAGCGTATCGAACGTACGCCTGGCCTTCCGGGACGAACGCACCGCCAACGTGGCCGCCACGATTCGGGTGGCGGCGGGCACCACGGGCCGGCAAGCGCTGGAGGCCCTGCGTGACGGCGCCGCCTTGGCCGACGCGTCGGTGGCCCGGTGGCTGGCGGCTGCCCGGGACACGGCCGGCGAGGAGCCGATCCGCGCCGACGTGCGCTTCGACCTGACGAAGGGCTCGGGCGAGCGCTCCGTGTTCGGCGCGCTGAAGGCCTCCGGCACGCCCTTCGGTCCGGTCGCGGTGCTGCGCCGCGCGCACCTCGTGGTCGGCGATATCGAACCCTCCGCCGAAACGGGCGGCATGGTCGTGGTCGAGGTGAGCGAGCGCGTCTGCGATCGGGCGCTCAACTCCGTATTGAGCCGGGCCGAAATCGTCGGTCCCTGGCACCGGATCGACGCCGACACCGAGTTCCGGCTCAACGGCGCGTCCCTGAAGCTCGACGAAGGTCTGCGGGTGACGCTGGACGCGGGGCTGTTCCGCGCCGTGACCAGCGCCACGAGCGGCCTCAGTTTTCACGCGCCTGCGCTGGTCTCTCGATTGGTGGTGTCCCGCCTGGACGACGATCCGGCGGGTGCCTGGCGTTTTTGTTTCGCCTTCGGCGGCCGCTTCTCGAAGGACGACGGCCTGGGCGGCATCGGCAACTCCCTCATCGGCGCCTGGCTGGGCCTCAACCGCGGCAAGCTGGGAGGAGCGATGCGGACGGGCATCTTCCAGGCGCAGGACAAGCTCAACCGGGTTCTTTCCGAGGAGCTGCAGCCCTGGGTGACGGTGGCGCAGCCGCTGGAGATGGGCACGGGCGGTTACGCCCACTTCGACTGGACTCGCGGCCTCGCCTCCGGCTTCACGCCCACCCATTCTCGCGGCCGTGGCAAGGCCGGCGAGGTGATGCTGAACCTCGACAAGCTCGCCGCGAAGCTCCCTGGCCAGACCGATCCGCTGCGCATCCGCGACATCCGCTTCGGAGACAAGAGAGCGATCGTGTCCGCCGATCCCAGGGCCTCCGCGGCGACCGACTGACCGCCGCAATCTCGGTGCCGGCGCCAAAGCTCACTTGAGGTCGTAACAGCTGGCCGCCTTGAAGGCGTTATCCATCTGCGCTTCCAGGTCGGCGGCCTTGGAGACGATGTCGGCTTCTTCGTCGTCGACGCCTCCGGCACGGCGCTCCAGACCGTCGGCCTGGGCGGACGTGGGCCCGGGAGGTTCGGCGGCGGCATCCATGTCGCGTTCCAGGGTGTCCGACTCCTTGAGCGCGTCCCACGCCCTCTGCTGCAAGGCGTTCACCTTTGGCCGGATCGTGTTGTCGACGTAGCCGACAGCCGTGTTGCAAGACTGGAGCTTGGCCACCTCCTCGGGGGTACAGTCCTGGCCTCCGCCGAGGGCGCCTTTGCTGCAATCGGCGAGCTTCTTGGCGACGTCGTACTGCATGCGTGTGAACACCGACGATGCGATGGGGTTGCTCGGATTGAAGGGAGCCTCGCCGAGCTTGGCGTTGAGCTCGTCCATCCGAGTGCGGAACGCGACACGCCGGTTCCGAACGCGCGCGCGGGTTCCGGCCAGTTGCTGCAAGCCGGGCGGAGTGGCCGGGGGATTCGGGACCGCTCCCGGCAACGGGAATGCGGGGAGCGCAGGCAAGCTCGGCGCGGCCTCGGGCCCCGAACGCGGCGCCTGGGGTGAGCTCGGCTGTCCGGGAGTCACTGGCGGAATCGAGTCGGGAATCGGGGGCGCCGCCGGCACTCCAAGGATAGAGGCGATTTGACCGACCTGCGCCACGGGTTCAAAGCGTCGCTCGGTATCCTCGGCCCAGCCGCGGTTCCCCTCGCGCACTCCGATGGCGTCGTCGACCTCCCGGCGCAGTCTATCCAGACCCGGAAGCGTCACTGGAGTTTCCGACTCTGCATGCGTGAAGAAGAGCGTCTGCACGTGCCGATAAGGCGAGAGAGTGAACGGGTCGGCGCGCAATCGCCAGAAAAGCACCACACGCGACCGCAGCGCCACGGCCCGTACCAGCAGGTCCGCCTCGAACGGTTTGGGGCCGTCGGCTATCAAGAAGTCGTAGGTGCCGTCTTTCCAATCGTCGCTGCCGGCGTCGCTGGAGCCCTTGAACCAGCGCTGTTCCCAGGGGGCGCCCTCGAGCCGCGCCAGCAGCCTGGCGTGGCACGCCTCGGCAACGGCGACGGCGCGCAGGAAGCCGTCGATGCGCAAGAGCTCCGAGTAGGTTTGCCGGCTCAGCATGTGGATGACCAGGCCCATCAGCGCCAGCAGCACCAGCGTCGCGATGGCGATGGCCGAAATCATTCCGCGGCGGCGGCGCGGCTTTCGCTCTCCAGAGCCCGAAGCCGGATGTCCGAGGTCCTTGTTCACGGCGTCCCCGGCGGCTCGATGTAGAGCAGCAGTTTCATCGCAGCGGCGGCGTAAGCCTCTCGCGCCTGCCGGACATCGCGGGCGGCTGGCGCCAGCGGCCAGCTCGAATCCAGGCTCTCGACCAGCTGGTCTTCCTGCTCGCAGAAGTGGACCAAGTTCGGCATCCGCCCTCGATAGTAGCCCGCGAGCTCGTGCAAGAACGAATGCAGGGGCTTGCGGTCACTCCAAGGATAGGCCAAGGCCGCCATCTTCGCCAGCCGCAGCACGGCCAGGTGCAGTGAGGGCCGCCAGCCCGAGGGCAAGAACGCCTCCTGGGCCAACGCGCCGTCGTCGGCGAGTGCAGCGGCCAGGTTCGTCTGGGCGCCTTCCAGCGACAGACGCACGGTCGCCACGGCCTCCCGCAGCAACTCGGGGGGCGGGGGCGGGTTGCCCAGCGAGCCCTTCGGCAGCTCTCGTCCGAGGGACTCGAGTGCCGGCCGCATCTGTTGCAGCAGCGCGACCATCCGGGCGGCCACGGCCTCCTCGTAGCGCCCGAGTTGCAGCGCTTTGGTGTCCCTGGCAGGCCCTTCCGGGGCGGCCTGCTGTTCGGCGCGGACGGCGGCTAAAATAGGAGTCGTTCGCTCCAGAGCATCCTTTGCGGCGCGGCCATTCGAGACCAACCGGGCCAGCGCGCCCAGCTTCTCCGGGTCCGCGCTGCGGGCCGAGGCCAGCGCCGACAGGCCCTGCGTCGACGCCGGGTCGATCGCCTTGCCGAGCGCTGCGTCGTCGCCAGCAGGCACGGGCGCTTCCACCTTCGCCAGGGGCACCCAAACGCGCAACATCGTCCCCAGCTCGTACCGCATCGCCTTGTCGCGTTTATCCACCCAGTCGAACACCGCTCGCGCTTCCGCCTACGGCGCCTGGGGCGGCGAGTTCTGAGTCAGGCTCGACTGGATCGAGACAAGGAAAGGGCCGACCTGGTCGAACAGCGGGCCGCATTCCTTCTGGATGGACCAGTCCTCGCCGGGTTCGATGCGGCCCCAGGGGGGAGCGGTGTCCTCGAGCAGCGCGAAGAAGGGATGCCGTCCGCCGGTCACCGGCGCCGCGTCGGCGCCCAACCCGTCCACCAGCAGGCGGCTCAGGTAGTACGGGTCCTCCTCGGCTCCCAGCCGGGTCTCCTCCAGGCATTTCTCGCCCAGGAAGACGGCTTGATGGTAGGGCTGCGTCTGCTCCAGTTGGCGCGAGCCCGAGCGAAGCACGTCGATCATCGGCAGCAGCGCCAGCGCCACGATCGCGGACACGAAGAGCACCTCGACCATCGAAAAACCCAAGGGAGACTTTTGGCTTTGGGTCCTCCTCATGGCGCCTCGAAGAACGGCTCGGCCGCCGCGCGGTTTCGCAGTCGCACCTGGGTATGGAAGGCGAACCGATGGTCGCCGGTGCCGAAGATCGCGTGAAGCATCAGGGCGCGATCCGTCAGGGCCGTAAAGGTCATGCGGGCGATTCCTTTGAGGAGGACCTCGCGCTTGGTGCCCGAGCGGTCCGTCAGGTCGCG
>JACQFU010000441.1 GCA_016199905.1 Candidatus Wallbacteria bacterium | reverse complement strand
TTATGGCCTTCATTCCCGAGTTCATCCTCCGGTCCCTGTTCCAGCACGACAGCCTCAAGAAAGTGAAGGGGGGCACCGAAATGTGCCTCGAGAACAAGATCGCCTTCGACCTCCTTGTGGGCCTCAAGCCCGTCGTGCTCGACGGCGAAGCCTTCCCGGTCGAAAAGACCCACGTCGACAACGGCGAACAGAAGATGAAGGCGAGCGACATCACCGCCGAGAAGCCCTTCAAGCTCCTGAAAAGCACGCCCATCCGGATCTTGCTCAAAGGCCACAAGCTGACCGCCGGCAATCACCGGGTCCGAATCGACATCCTCACGAAGGCCGCCGGCGAGATCAAGTTCGAGGTGGTCGAAGCCGCGCACGGGACGTGAGGCTAGGGGCTTGAGGCTTGAGGCTAGGGGCTCGAGGCCGTAAGCTCGTTCGCGAGGGACTGCAGTCGGGGTTGTCCGCTCCGGCAGAGAGTCGTTTGCAATCTGTGATCTTCTGTCTTCTGTCTCTCCATCCGTGCCCATGCCTCCGTCGCGATCCGCCTCGCCCCCCCCCGCCCTCAAGCGCAAGGTGCAGGTCTGGTGCTACCGGTTGGTCGTGGGCGGGGGGCCCGAGTACCTCCTGTTGCGCCGCCCTCGCGCCAGGGGGAGCGGCTGGCAGCCGGTCACGGGAGGGTTCAAGGCATCCGAGACGGCCGCGACTGCAGCCGCGCGGGAGCTTGCCGAGGAAACAGGTATCGGGGAGCACCGCCGGCCGGGCCGCGCCGGCGGCCAGCGGCGGATGCTGGGGCGCGTCTATCCCGTGGGCGTCAGCTACAGCTTCAGCTTTCGCGACAAGCGGATCGAGGAGATTGCTTACGCGCGCTGCGTGCCGGAGGACTCGCCGATCGAGCTGAGCAAGGAGCATGTGCATGCTCACTGGTTCACCTACGAGCAGGCCATCGCCCGGATCGATTGGGATGGGCAGCACTCGGCGCTCGACATGCTCGATCGCTCGCTGACGCGTCTGCACGCGGGACTCGATCCGTCGCCGGCGGCGCCTTCGGGACCTGCCGCGGCGCTGCTCGACCGGGATGGGCGGCTGGTGGCGTGGGGCACGCTGAACCACGATCTGGCGGCCCCGGGATGGCTGCCCTCGACGGTGGCCACGGTGGGCGTCGACGCGCCGCTCACGCTGCCCTTCGGGAAGGGCCGCTGCTGCCTGGAACGGCATCCCCGTTGCGCTTGCAACGAGGAGCTGGCTCCCTGGGGGCGCACGGCCGATCGCGAGCTGTTGGAGCTGGGCGTGATGCGCAGCGCCGATCGCCACGGCACGCGCGTGCGCCGGGAGTGGATCCTTCGGTCGCTGGAGCTGGCGGACCTTTTGCGTCACAAGCGGGTTCGACTGGTGGAGGTTTGCGGCCTGGCGGCCCGGCGGGCGCTGCTGGAAGACCCGGCAGGCCGAGCGGCGTTCAGGGGCCGTCTGGAGCTGCAGAGGGCGCTGGAGAAGCTGGTTCCCGGGATGCCGTCGCCGGCGGAGGATCTGCTCGGCGCCGCGGAGCTGGACGCGGTGCTCTGCGCGCAAACGGCCCTCCTGCACGAGCGAGGGCAGTCGCGGCTGCTGGGCGATCCTGCGGAGGGGGCTATCGTGATACCGGCGGAGGAGCCGGCCCACGAGTCCCGGCCATCCACCCCGGGGAAAAACCCGTAGCAGACCTCGTTGCGGTCAGGGAGGAAGCGCCTTCCCGTGCTTCTTTTCGGGTTGGCCCGAAGGTTGCGACGATCGGGCCGAACAAAGGAGCTGACACCAGATGCAAGCGATTCAACTTCTGATGGACGAACATCGGCTGATCGAGAAGGTCTTGGACGGCCTGGGTGCCTACGCAAATCGCGTGACGGGCTCCGAAGCCGCATCGGCCGGGTTGGCGGACTTTGTCGAGTTCATCAAGCTCTTCGCCGACGGGCTGCACCATCACAAGGAAGAGGACATTCTCTTCGCGCACATGACGGCCGTGGGCTTCCCGCGCGAGGGCGGTCCGATCGCCGTGATGCTCGCGGAACACACGCAGCTTCGAGCCCTGGTCGCGCAGATGGCGGAGGCGCTCGCCCAACCCGCTCCTTGGAACCTGGGTGGACGGCAGCGCGTCGCCGCGCTCGCTCGGGAGTACGCCGCCATCCTGCGGCTCCACATCCAGAAGGAGGACAACATCCTCTATCCGATGGCGCGGATGCACCTGCCCGAGGCGGACGCCCGGCAGTTGTGGTCGCAGTTCGAGGACTTCGAAAGCTCGCAGGCGGCCGAGCGCCGCCGGCTCGAGGCGCTGGCTCACACGCTGATCGAACGCTATCAGCCGGACAGTGACCGGCCCGTCGCTGAGAAGGCGCAGCCTGTCTGCGGCTGCGGCGGCCTGCCGACCAACCGAGAGGTCCACAAGTGAGCGCGGCTGCGGCGGGGCTGCCTCCCGGCGATGCCGTACACCTGGCCGGGAGCCTCGACTACGCTTCCGGGGCCATCGTCAGCCGCACGCTGGCGAAGGCCTCCGGCGGGACGCTGACGCTCTTCGCATTCGACGCCGGACAGGGGCTGAGCGAGCACACCTCGCCCTACGAAGCCATCCTGCTGGTGCTCGACGGCGCCGCGGAGGTGACCGTGGGTGGCCGGCCCGTCACGGCCCGAGCCGGCGAGAGTGTGGCGATGCCGGCCAACGTTCCGCACGCCGTGCAGGCCCGCGAGCGCTTCAAGATGCTGCTGGTGATGGTGCGGGACGCGTGAACAGCCTCGCTGGAAGCTATCCCAGCAGGGCGCGGGCGCCGGCGGCCAGGGCATTGTCGAGGAAGCCGTAGGTGGCCAGGACGGTGCCTGTCCGGGGAACCAGACGCTCGTCGTAGGCGTTGCGCAGCGCGACCAGGACCATCCGCTCGCCGAAGCGCAGCGCCAGCTGTTGCAACATCGCCGTCTGCCCCGGGTGCAGATGGGCGTTGACGCTGAAGAGCACCAGTTGCTCGAGGCCGTCCAGGAATCGGGCAGCGTCGGGGGAGGCGAGCTCGGGCTCCTTCGGATCGAAGCGGTGCAGCCGGGCGCCGCCGAGACGCTCGATCAGACCGCCCAGGAATCGGGCGTCTCCGTCGGTGCGTTCCTCGACCGGAGTCAAAATATCCATATTGGGAAACAGCACGCCTGCCGATGGTCCACGCCAGGACAGCGGCAGAAGTCCGCCGCGATCCCGCAGCACGTTTACGGCGCGATCGCACAGCGTCTGAACGGCCGGAGCGTGCAGAGCGTGCAGCTGGGAGATGGCCTGGCTCGGGGCGGCGTGCGAGGCGATCCAGCTCTTGCAGCGTTCGATCCGCGCCAGGCTCTCGTCAAGGCGCGACCTCGGGATCTCGCCCGACTTCAGCGCGGACAGGACGCGCTCGATGGCCGCTTCCTGTCGCTCCGGGCCTCGGCAGATGAGGATCTGATCGGCCCCGGCCTTGAAGCTCTCGAGCGCGGCCGTGGGAGCGTCGTAGCCCTGGGCGATCGCTCCCATCGCCAGATCGTCGGTTACCAGGATGCCGCGAAATCCCATCTCCTGGCGCAGCAGCTTCGTTTGCAACAGTGGCGACAGCGTGGCCGGGAGCTGGTCGAACGCCGGGTAGACGCAGTGGCTGGTCATCGCGCCCAGGCACCCGGCGGCGAAAGCCTCTCGAAAGGGCGCGAACTCCCATGCCTCCAGTTGGCTGCGGGACTTGGCGATAACCGGCAGCGCCAGGTGAGCGTCCTTGCGTGCCTCGCCCTTTCCGGGGAAGTGCTTGGCCGTGGCGATGGCGCCGGTCGACTGGAAGCCTTCGATCCAAGCCCGGCCCGAGCGAGAAACGGTCTCGACGTCTTCCCCGAAGCTGCGGATGCCGATGCCGGGGTTTTCGGGGTCGTTGATGTCGAGCACGGGCGCGAAGTCGACGTTCAACCCCGTGGCGCGCATCTCCAGGCCGCACATCCGGCCCAGGCTGCGGATGCTCTCCGGATCGAGCCTGCCAGCCGCCATGTTCGACGGGAAGAGCGTTCCGCCCCGGCGCACGCGCAGCACCGAGCCGCCCTCCTGATCGGCGCTGAAGAAGAGCGGATTCCGCGCCATCGACTGCAGCTCCGCAGTCAGCCGCGTGAGGTGCTCGGCGTCGTGGAAGTTCCTCCCGAAGAGGATGACGCCGCCGACGTGGCGCTCGGCGAGCAGCCGCCGGATGGCGTCGTCGGGCTCGATGCCGACATAGCCGTAGTGGAAGAGCTGGCCGACCTTTTCTTCGATTGTAGAGAGCGAGAGAGGCATGGGGGCGCGAACACATTGTATCCGTTAGCCGGAAGAAAGAACTTCCCGATTGGCGTTTGCGCTGCTCCCGGGTTGCCTTGCGCGCCCGTCCGCGCCCGCAGCGCCTCTTGACCTGGCAGGGTCACGGCGGTAATGTTCCGGGAGGATGGCTTGGCGATGCTGCGGACCCGCCCCGCGGCGAGGGGGAGTGGCCCTTGCAACTTGTCTGGTGCTCGCCGCAGCGGGACATTACGCCTGGCCGGCCGGGCCATCGGTGGTTGCCGACAAGAGCGTCTTCGAGCCCGCGCGAGGCGAGCGAGTCACATTTGCCTGTCAGTTGGAATGTTCGGGCAAGCTGTCGCTTGCGCTTTGCGACGGGGCCCACGGCGTCGCGCGGACGCTCGCCAGGGAGGAGCCCCTCGACGCGGGCGGCCACGCCTTCACCTGGGATGGAGAGCTGGACGGCGGGAGCGCTGCGCCGGTCGGAACGGCCTACTATCCGCTGTTGCGGCTCGAAAGGACGGACGGCCAGATCGAGCAGTTCGATCCGGCCCCCTCCGGGGGAGAGCTGTTGCTCCTGCCCGACGCCGCGACCTCCTACGAGCAAGCAGCAGGCGTGGTTCGCCTGACGCTCCCGGCAGCGGCGCGCGTGCTGGCACGAGCCGGCGTCCGAGACGGCCCGGTCCTGGCCACTCTTTCCTGCTGGTCGGCATTTCCGGCAGGCGTCTCGACCATCGCCTGGGACGGCTGGGACGACTCGCGCGTCCTGCAAGTCCCCTCGCGCAAGGGCTTCTTCCTATCCCTGAAGGCCGTGACCCTGCCTTCGCCTTGCGTCGTCGTCCGCGGTCGGGCGCGGCCGGCGCGTGTTGCGCCGGCCGGAAAGGTTCAGTGGAGTGAACGGAGACTCTCACTCCAGAAACAACTGTTCGCGAAATCGG